>JAYWCH010000112.1:0-5027 GCA_043780755.1 Hymenobacter sp. | reverse complement strand
TGTATTAGGCCTGCCGCTAGCGTTCATCCTGAGCCAAGATCAAACTCTCCATTGTAAAAATTCCTACACCATCCCGAAGAATGGCTGATGTCGAGTGCTGACCTTGCTCACATATTGACGTTATTGCCTAATTCGTTTCGCTTGATCTGTTTTACCTGTTGTGTTTTTCCAAAGAAAAACAGCGGGTAAAACCCTTACTATTTTTTGTTTATTTCCGGCATTCAAAGAACGTGTGTTGCTTCCAATTGAAGTAACAGTGTGAGTCAGCTAGTAACTCATTTTTGCTGCTGCTGCTGTGCTCTATTCCTTTTGGGAGTGCAAAGGTAATAACTTATTTTGATTCTGCAAGATTTGAGCGAGAAAAAATTTAGATGATTTTCTTTTCAACATTCTGATCTTGTTTGCTTCCAATTGAAGGGGTCTACAAAGGTAAGATCGTTTTCTTCAACTTTCCAACTAATTCAAAAGATATATTTTTTGAATTTTACGGGGACGATTTGTTTTGAATAACAAATCGGATCAGGTCGAATACTGCCGACTTCAAGCTAATAAGAACATTCAGTTGTGAGGCTGCCCGTAGTCCGTTTGACGTTTTGGGACTGCAAAGGTAGGACGACTTTCGGGGCCGGCAAGGGCTGAGTGCGGAAATACTGGTAATAGGACTGTAAGTAGCTGAGTATTGGTGCGAAAAAATTTGCTTTGCGGCCAGAAGCCCCGGATGCGGGACCAAAAGTGCCGTGGAGCAGCCCTACCCTGTCGGCAGATCCGGCTCCACGGCACTCGATTTATTTGGTTCAGGCCGGGCTTAGCCCGTAATCGACGCTGGAAAGCTCCTTACCGGTGCAAGGTGCTGATGCGATCAGGACCAACGCTGACGATCCGAATGGGAACCTGCAACTCCTGCTCGAGGAAAGCGATGTAGGTATTAAGGTTTTCGGGCAGTTCGGCCGCATCGGTGACGCTGGTCAGGTCGGTTTGCCAGCCGGCGAAGGTGCGGTACTCTGGGGTGACAGTGGTCAGCTCACCGGGATCGGGTAGCTGGGGCGTGCTTTCGCCGGTGGCGGTGCGGTAATGGGTGCAGACCTGAATTTCGGCGAAGCCGTCGAGTACGTCGGCTTTCATGAGGTGCAGTTCGGTGACGCCGTTGAGCATGATGGCGTAGCGGAGGGCGGGCAGGTCGATCCAGCCGGTGCGGCGGGGCCGGCCGGTGGTGGAACCAAACTCGCGGCCGGCCTGGCGGATCTGTTCGCCCACTTCCTCGTGCAGCTCGGTGGGGAACGGACCGCTGCCGACCCGGGTGCAATAGGCTTTGGTAATGCCGTACACCTTATCGATGTGCCGCGGGGCAATGCCGAGGCCCGTACACGCACCCGCCGAAATAGTGCTGGAGGACGTCACGTAAGGATAAGAACCGAAGTCGATATCCAACAGAGAGCCTTGGGCCCCTTCGGCGAGGATGCGCTTACCCTGGCTGAGCAGGTCGTTGAGCAGATACTCAGTGTCCGTAAGTTGGAGGGTGCGCAAGAATTCTACGGCAGAGAAGAACTCGGCTTCGAGGGCTTCGATTTCCAGCTCCTTACTATAGTGCGAGGCCAGGATAGCGTGGTGAGCTACGGCTTCCTGATAGCGGGTTTCGAAATCGGGCAGCAGAATGTGGCCGATGCGCAGGCCGACGCGGCCAATCTTATCGGAGTACGTGGGGCCGATCCCTTTCAGGGTACTGCCGATTTTGGAGCCGCCGCGGGCTTCCTCGCTGATCCGGTCGAGGGCGCGGTGCGAGGGCAGGATTAGCTGCGCTTTTTTGGAGATATAGAGGTTTTTGGCCCAATCAACGCCCCGGTCGGTCAGTTTCTGGAGCTCGGCCCGGAACACAATGGGATCGAGGACGACGCCGTTGCCCACAATATTGAGGATATGGGGGTGGAAAATACCGCTCGGCACCTGGTGCAGCACGTGCTTGATGCCGTCGAAAGTGAGGGTGTGACCGGCGTTGGGGCCACCCTGGAAGCGGGCGACGGCATCGTACGTGGGGGCCAATACATCGACAATCTTACCTTTCCCTTCATCGCCCCACTGGAGGCCTACTAATACATCTACGGGCATGTCTTTCTGGTAATCGGTTGCGGAGAGAATAAAATCTAGTTGCCCGCGCCCTTGGTTGAAACTGGTATTTTAAACGAAAAACAGCCGCCCTACTGGACGGCTGGAATAAGCTGCTGACGGGCGGCGGCTTCATCGGCCGCGATTGCAAAAATATTGGTGAGCTTGGTGAGCGTCAATAATTTTTGGGGATGATCGCCGGGATTGATCAGGACCATTTCGCCGCCGCGACTGCGAAATTTGGTGAGCAGCGAAACCAGGACGCCCAGGCCGGTGCTGTTGATGTAGCGGATGGCGGAAAGATCGACGGCGCAGTAAGCGACGGAATCATCCAGGTGGCCGTTGATGGTCAGCAGGAGCTGGTCGGTATCGGGGCTGCCGATGAGATCGCCGGTAAGCCGAACAAAGAGAATGCCGTTCTGGACGGTGCTGGTGCTGGTCATGCGGGAATTGGGTCGGCCTGTTGTTGCCCCACCCCGGCCGCAACCCGGGGAAGAGGGAGCCGGCCGGGGACTGCTGGGACGCGGATTCAGGGTTAGCTGAGGGAGTTGGTGCGGGCGGCAGCCTGGGCGCGGCAATCGCCGCAGATGCCGTAAAGATTTAAGGAATGATGCAAGATATGGAAGTTCAGCAGGTCGCCGACCATCGTCTGGATGCCGTGGATGCGGGGATCGCAGAATTCCACCACTTTATGACATTCGGTGCAGATCACATGATCGTGCTGGCGGTAGCCGTAGCTCTTCTCGTACTGCGCCAGGTTGCGCCCAAACTGGTGTTTGCTGACAAGCCCCTGCTCCACCAGCAAATCGAGCGTATTGTACACCGTGGCGCGGCTCACTTGCAGGCCGCGCTCCTTCATGCCGGCGTAAAGCTCCTCCACATCGAAGTGGCCGGAGCGGGCGTAGATTTCTTCCAGAATGGCGTACCGCTCGCTGGTTTTGCGCAGCCCCTTGTTTTCGAGGTGCGCGGTAAAGAGCTTCTTGACTTCTTCGAGCTTGTCGGTATTTAAAACGCCCTGGGAAGCGGCGCTGGGGGTATGTTTGGCGGCGTAGCTGGTTTCGGACGAGCCGCCGATTCCCTGGCCGGCTTCCTCAGCCGGGATGGCCGATGGGGACTGGATCGGGAAAGAAGCTCCTTGCTTAGTAGTCACGGTCTATATAAGGTGTAGTTGCTGGGCGCAGAATCCGGAATCGGGCCCGTTCAATTACCCGTCCCGGAGTTGCTGCAGGGAAGAATACACCAAAAGTACGACCATCGCCGCGCTCTTGCCCAGGCCGGGCGATTGGCTAGCAACTTTCTATCCGACCTCCGATTCCAAAATGATAAGTTCCGGAATGCGGGATTAAGGCCGCCACCCTTATTGCTCGAAATAAAGATGGTAGTGGTTGCGACAGCCGGGATTGAAGGCGGCCTGACAAACGGGACAGGTATCGGCGCAGCCCAGGTATTGCTTGATGCTTAAGGTATTATGGCAATTTCCACAATAGATGGCGGCGGTGGCAAACTCCGCTTTAGGCCAGACCAGCGGGGCGTGGTCCACGATTTCCGCGTGGCACTGCATGCAGGCGTAGAAAGTATCGCAGCACTTGAATTTGATGGCGATGAGGTCGCGTTCGGAGTGGTAATGCGCGCACTGCGTACGCGCATTGACTCCGGTGCCGTGGCAAATGATTGCTTCAGTCCTGTTCATGTGGAAGAATCAAACCGTTCGACCTGCAATACGCCGTTGACGCGCAACAGGCGCTGCACCAGTTTGTTGAGGTGATCGGTATCGTTCACGAAGACCATGATCTGGCCTTCGAAAATCCCGTCGTTACTGTCCACCGTGATGGCGCGCATATTCACCTTGAGGCTGGTGCTGATGATGCGGGTAACATCGTTAACCAACCCCACCCGGTCGGTACCCTTGATGCGGATGCCGGCCAGAAAAGACAGCTCCAGCTGCTCGTTCCACTTGGCGCGCACGATGCGGTTGCCGTAGTTCGACATTAAATCGACGGCGCGGGGGCAGCTGGTGCGGTGGATGATGATGCCCGTATCGGTTTCGAAACCAAACACATCGTCGCCGGGAATGGGATTGCAGCAGCGGGCAATGCTATAGTTGAATTTATCGGTGTGTTCACCCACGACCAGCATATCGGGCCGGACGCCGCGAATTTTCTGCACCTCGTGATCAAAATCCTTAGGTTCAAGCACCGAGGAAACGCTCGACACGGGCTTATCGGGATTGAACAGCCCTTCGCGGATGGTGCGGCCGTCGAGCTGGCCAATGGCCAGGCGGTAGTAGAATTCCTGCGCGCTGGCCACGTTGAAATAAGCCAGCAACCGGTTGAAATTTTCCTGGGTAAATGGCACGCCAATGAGCTCCAAGCGCTTCTCCAGCAGGAAGCGCCCGTCTTCGGCCTTGGCGCGCTTGTCGTCGCGCAGAAAATCCTTGATCCTCGTCCGGGCCTTGGTCGTGATCACGAACTTGAGCCACTCCTGGGTAGGCCGCTGCTTGTGGGAGGTGAGAATTTCCACCTGATCGCCGTTGTGCAGCGGGTAGCTAAGGGGTTCGAGCTTCTGATTGACTTTGGCGCCGAGGCAGTGCAGGCCAATCTGGGAGTGGATTTCGAAGGCGAAGTCCAACGCCGTGGCTTTGTCGGGCAGAATAACGAGCTTGCCTTTGGGTGTGAACGCGTACACCTCCTTCACAAACAGGTTCTGACGAAACTCGTCCATGAATTCGAGCGCGCTGGAATTGTTGGATTCCAGCATCTCGCGCACCTTATTTACCCAGCCTTCGAGCGAGCTTTCGGGCTGAATACTGCCCGTGTCCTTGTATTTCCAGTGCGCGGCGTAGCCTTTTTCGGCAATGTCGTCCATTCGGCGCGAGCGGATCTGCACCTCCACCCACTGGCCGGAGCGCGACATGACGGTGGTGTGCA
>JAYWCH010000111.1:0-5014 GCA_043780755.1 Hymenobacter sp. | reverse complement strand
AACGACTTATTGGCGCCCGGCCAGCGCATCCAGCGCCAGGTTGAGACGCAGGATATTCACCCGGTCGGGGCCGACGGGGTTGGTTTCGATCTGCTGCTGCACCAGAGCTTGCACCCGGGCGGGTGTCAGGTGGCGGGCGCGGGCCACCCGGGGCACCTGCACCAGCGCGCCCCGGGGCGAGAGGTGCGGGTCGAGACCCGAGCCGCTGGCGGTGAGCAGCTCGGCGGGTACGTCAGCGGCCGCTACGCCGGGGTTTTGCAGTAGAAAGGTGTCGAGGCGGGCTTTCACCAGGATCAGGTACTCGGGGTTGGAGGGGCCTTTGTTGGAACCGCTGGAGGCGTCGGCGTGGTAGTCGGCGGCGGAGGGACGGGAGTTGAAGTACTCGGGCTTGGTGAACTTCTGGCCCACGTTGGCGAAGCCGACCACGCGGCCGTCGCGGCTCAGCTGCTCGCCTTCGCCGTGGCCGGGAGCCAGCAGGCCGGCCGCCCACACCAGCGCCGGATACAGCACGCAGCACAAAATGAGCAGAGCGGCCGTGAGGCGCAGGGCGGAAATGAGTTGGTTTTTCATGACAAAAAAGAAAGCAAAGAATTACAAAAACACCCCCACAATCAGGTCAATGGCCTTAATGCCGATGAAGGGCACGATGACCCCGCCCAGGCCGTAAATGAGCAGGTTGCGGCGCAGCAGCGCCGAGGCCCCGATGGGCGTGTAGGCGACGCCCTTGAGCGCCAGCGGCACCAGCGCGGGAATGATGAGGGCGTTGAAGATGACGGCCGAAAGAATGGCCGACTGCGGCGATTTGAGCCCCATGATATTGAGCGCGCCCAGGGCCGGAATGGCCACCATGAACAGCGCCGGCACAATGGCAAAGTACTTGGCCACGTCGTTGGCGATGGAAAACGTGGTGAGCGTGCCCCGGGTCATGAGCAGCTGCTTGCCAATTTCGACCACCTCAATCAGCTTGGTGGGGTCGTTGTCGAGATCCACCATGTTGCCGGCTTCCTTGGCGGCCTGGGTGCCCGAGTTCATGGCCACGCCCACGTCGGCCTGGGCCAGGGCGGGGGCGTCGTTGGTGCCGTCGCCCATCATGGCCACCAGCTTGCCGGCCTGCTGCTCGGCGCGGATGTACTGCATCTTGTCCTCGGGCTTGGCCTCGGCGATGAAGTCGTCCACGCCGGCTTTCTCGGCAATGAATTTGGCGGTGAGCGGGTTGTCGCCGGTCACCATCACGGTTTTGATGCCCATCTTGCGCAGCCGCTCAAACCGCTCCTGAATGCCGGGCTTGATGATATCCTGCAACTCCACCACGCCCAGCACCCGGTCGTTTTCCGACACCACGAGCGGCGTGCCGCCGTTGCTGGCCACGGCTTTCACGCGCTCGGCCACCTCGTTGGGGTAAGCGTTGCCGGCGGCCTCGGCCAGCTTGCGAATGGCATCGGCCGCGCCCTTGCGGATGCGGGTGCCATCGGGCAGGGTCACGCCGCTGCTGCGGGTTTCGGCGGTGAACTTGATCAGCTCCGCCCCCGCGAGCCGGGCTTGCAGCTGCTGGGGGTCTATTTTGTTGTCGCGCGCCAGCTCCACAATGCTTTTGCCTTCGGGCGTTTCATCGGTGAGCGAGCTGAGGGTGGCCGATTCCACGAACTGCGCCATGGACACGTCGGGGGCGGGCCAGAAATGGGTGGCCTTGCGGTTGCCAATCGTGATGGTGCCGGTCTTATCCAGCAGCAGCACGTCGATATCGCCGGCCGTTTCCACGGCTTTGCCGCTTTTGGTGATGACATTGGCCCGCAGCGCCCGGTCCATGCCGGCAATGCCGATGGCCGAGAGCAGCCCGCCGATGGTGGTCGGAATCAGGCAGACAAACAGGGCGATGTAGGCCGAGATGGCCAGCGGTGTTTTGGCGTACTCGGCAAATGGCGCCAGCGTGACGCAGACGATGACGAACACCAGCGTGAAGCCGGCCAGCAGAATGGTGAGAGCAATTTCGTTGGGCGTTTTCTGCCGCGAGGCGCCTTCCACCAGGGCAATCATCTTGTCGAGAAACGACTCGCCGGGGGCCGTAGTCACCTGCACCACAATGCGGTCGGAGAGGACTTTAGTGCCGCCCGTAACCGACGATTTATCGCCGCCCGCCTCCCGGATCACGGGGGCCGACTCGCCGGTAATGGCCGACTCGTCGATGGTGGCCAGGCCCTCGATGATCTCGCCGTCGGTCGGGATAATCTCCCCGGCTTCGACCACGAACACCTGGCCTTTTTGCAGCTGCGCCGAGCTCACGGCCAGCATTGTGCCGTCGGGCTGGCGCACGTTGGCGGGGGTGTCCTGCCGGGTTTTGCGGAGTGAATCGGCCTGGGCCTTGCCCCGGGCTTCGGCAATGGCCTCGGCAAAGTTGGCAAAGAGCAGCGTCAGAAAGAGCACCAGGAAGACGGTGAAATTGTAGCCGAAGCTGCCCTGCGCCGCATCGGGCCGGAAGAGCAGGCCCGCCGTGACGAGGAACATCACCACCGTGCCGATTTCCACGGTGAACATGACCGGATTGCGGAACATGGTGCGCGGGTTCAGCTTCACGAAAGCCTGCCCCACGGCTTCGCGCACCAGCGCCGGTTGAAAGAGAGAAGTGGATTTAGTAGCCATTATTGGGTTGATTATCATCCTGAGCGCCGCGAAGGACCTTTAGCCGGGGAATGCTCAGGATGAGGAATGATTTGCCTAGTACAGGGTGAAGTGCTCGGCCAGCGGCCCCAGCGCCAGGGCCGGGAAAAAGGACAGGGCGGCAATGATCCAGATCACGAAAAAGACCATCAGGCCGAACGTGGCCGTGTCGATGCGCAGCGTGCCGGCGCTCTCGGGGATGTACTTCTTGCGGGCCAGCAGGCCGGCAATGGCCACCGGCCCGATGATGGGCAGGTAGCGGG
Source organism: Hymenobacter sp. (assembly GCA_043780755.1). Taxonomy (GTDB): domain Bacteria; phylum Bacteroidota; class Bacteroidia; order Cytophagales; family Hymenobacteraceae; genus Hymenobacter. The sequence continues at coordinate 2,096 of JAYWCH010000111.1, read as the reverse complement.
AGAGCAGCATCACGACGCCGGTGGAGATGTTCCACCACGGCGTATTGTCGCCGATGCTTTCGGCGCCTGGCCCGTAGCCCAGGCCCTCGAAGCCCGAGCCGTTGTTGGCGGCTGAGGAAGTGTACTCGTAGAGCATTTCGGAGAAGCCGTGGTAGCCGGGGTTGCCGAGCCAGCCGGCCAGGGCCGTGGGGTTGGCGGCGTAGAGGTGGGCCGCCAGGGCGGTGCCGGTCAGAATCAGCAGCGGGTGCAGCAGGGCCACGATGATGGCGATTTTCATCTCCCGGGCTTCAATCTTTTTGCCCAGCAGCTCGGGCGTGCGCCCCACCATCAGCCCCGAGATAAAGACGGCAATGATGACGAAAACGAAGAAGTTGAGAAAGCCCACGCCCACGCCCCCGTAAAAGGCGTTGGTCATCATGCCCAGCAGCTCGGTCATGCCCGTGATCGGCATGTGCGAGTCGTGCATGGAGTTGACCGAGCCGCAGGAAATAATGGTGTTCGTCACGCCCCAGAAGGCCGAGGCCGCTGCTCCAAAGCGGATCTCCTTGCCCTCCAGTGCCCCCAGCCGCTGATCGACGCCCAAGTGGGCAATGGCGGGATTGCCGTGCGTTTCGTAGTACACCGCCGGGGCCAGCAGCAGCAGGAAGCCCAGGGTCATCACCCCAAACACCATGTAGGAGACTTTGGGGCGCTTAATGTAGTAGCCGAAGGCAAAAACCAGGGCCAGCGGAATGAGCATCAGGGCCACATTCTCCACGCCGTTGGTCAGGTAGTTGGGGTTTTCGAGCGGGTGGGCCGAGTTGGCGCCGAAGTAGCCGCCGCCGTTGGTGCCCAGCTCTTTGATGGCGATCATGGCCGCCGTCGGGCCGCGGCTCACCTTCACCGAATCGCCCTGCATGGTCACGAGGGGTGCTTTGGCCTGCCAGTTCATGGGCGTGCCCTGAAACACCAGCACCAGCGCCACGACCAGCGAAACGGGTAGCAGTACCCGGGTAATACTCTTGACGAAATAGTCGTAGAAGTTGCCCAGCTTGTCGGCCGTACCCTCTTTGAGGGCGTTGAAAACTACCACGGCGGCGGCTATGCCGGTGGCGGCGGTCACAAACTGCAGGAACATGAGGCAGAAAATCTGCGAGAAGTACGTCGCCCCGGACTCGCCCGAATAGTGCTGCAAATTGCAGTTGACCAGAAACGAAATGGCCGTATTAAACGCCTGATCGGGCGACATCGACGGGTTGTGGTCGGGGTTGAGCGGTAGGGCGCCCTGGGTGCAGAGCACCAGCATGGCCCAGCCAAACCACACCAGGTTGATCGTGAGCAGGGCCACCAGGTGCTGTTGCCAGCTCATACCCCGGCTGGGATCGATACCGCCGACGCGAAACAGCAGCCGCTCCAGCGGCGCCAGAAAATCGGACCAGCTTTTTTCGCCCCGGTACACCGTGGCCAGGTAGCGGCCCAGCGGCACCGCCAGCAGCAGCGAGCTGCCAAAAATGAGCGCAATGCCCAATAAGTCTTTATTCATGGGAAGGTCAGTAAGCGGCGGAGACTAGAATTTTTCCGGTTTCAGCAGCACGTAGCATAGGTAGCCGAAGGTGGCGACGGCGAGCAGGAGCAGGGCGAGCATCATGGCAGCGGGGGCAAAAGCGGGAATGGAATCAGATGCGGTCAAAAAAATCGACCGAGCGGTAAAAGAGCCAGAAGCCCGCCAGGCCCACGGCCGTAAGCAGCGGAATCATAAGGATCGGAGTCATACGAATGGAGTTTTAGCGAACCCCGAAGCGGGGCTCCCGGCCAGTAGCAAGGAGCGCCCCCAATCGCGCCGGGCTAAGTACGATTTCAAGTAAAACTTTGAATTTCAGGGGTAATGGTTTTGCCAGTCGGGGCCGGGCGGGCGGGCGGCGGGCGGCCGGGCGGAGCGTTTCGCTAGGCTGGGCTAGCGAAATGCTAGTCTTTTAGGGCAGCATATTGGCCCGGGGCCGACTGTAGGCTCGGTACAAGCCCACGGGCATGAGCTGGCGGGCGAGCTGGTTGCCCCGGGTGCTGCCATCGAGGTGCAGGCAGTGCAGGTACACGCTTTCAATGGCGGCCGAGAGGTA
>JAYWCH010000110.1:0-2382 GCA_043780755.1 Hymenobacter sp. | reverse complement strand
GGCGGATGACCCAGACCATGTCGGCCAGCACCTGCTCCTTGTCCCAGATGGTAAAGGTTTCGTCCGAGGTTTTGGAGAAGCCAAAGTCGTTGGCGCGGGTGAAGAACTGCCGGCCGCCATCGAGGCGCCGGGCCGCTAGCAGCTCCTGGGTGCGGATCACGCCGAGGCCCTCGCGCAGCTCGGGGCCGATGAGGTTCTGGCCGCCATCGCCCCGGGTGCAGCTCAGGTAGCCGGTTTCGAGCAGGCGCTCGTTGGCGAAGTAGGCGATGAGGCGGGTGTTTTCATCATCGGGGTGGGCGGCGAGGTAGAGCACCGAACCCAGGACATTGAGCTTTTTCAGCCCCAGCAGGATTTCCGAGGACGAATAGGTTTTGGGCGTCTGGGCGCGGGCAGCCGGCAGAATAAACGACTGTAGGCCAAGAAAGATCAGGCCGAAGGAGGCAGTAAGGCGAAAGGCAATGCGCATGAGCAGCGTAACGGTTAGGACGTGAAGGTACCAGCCAGCGCGCCGGGATGGCACGGGCATGCAGCGCCATCACGTCCGTCATGCGGCGCATTCTGCTCGCGGAGGCAGAAACGAAGGATCACCCGACGGGCGGCCCGGGCGCAACATCTGAGCCGGGGCCACGGTATTGGCTGCGACTGCACTTCATTTGTATTCGTTTTGGTTTTCTTCCATCCTCGTCGCGACGTCGCGGCCTATTTCTTCGCTATGCTATTTCCTCCTTTCCGTCGCTGGCCACTCGCGCTGGCGCTGCTGGGTCTACCCCTGCTGGGCGCGGCCCAATCGGTAGCTCCCGCCCCTGCTCCCGTAGCGGGCGACCAGAGCGCCGCGCAGTGGTATCTGAAAGATCCGCAGCTCGATAAAGTCCCCGGCATCGGCGCCACGCGGGCATATAATGAGCTGCTCAAGAACCTGGTGCCCACGCCCGTCGTGGTGGCCGTCATTGATTCCGGGATCGATACGGCGCACGTCGATCTGAAAGGGGTGCTGTGGGTGAATACCAAGGAGATTCCCGGCAACGGCATCGACGACGACCACAACGGCTACATCGACGATGTGCATGGCTGGAACTTCCTCGGCGGGGCCGACGGGCGCAACGTCAACGCCGAAAGCCTGGAGATGACCCGCATCGTGGCCGCCGGCCGGAGCCGCTTCAAGGGCAAAACCGCCGCCACTGTGATGCCGGCCGACAAGACTGATTTCGCCCTTTATCAAAAAGCCGAAAAAGCCTACACTGCCCGCCTCAAGGACGAAACTGAGCGCAATGCCGACGTCTCCGGCATGGCCGGCCCGCTCACCATGATGGTCGATAACCTCAAGCAGGCCCTCGGCACCACCACGCTCGACACCGCCGCCCTGCGCAGCGCCAAGACCGACGACCCCAACCTGCGCCGGGCGGCCGCCGGCCTGCTCGACATGATGCGCCAGACCGGCGCCCCCAACAGCGACGCCTTGCTCAAGGAGCTGAACGCGGCCGTGAAGCAGGAACAAAGCCTGCTTAATAACTCCCTCAACCTGAGCTTCAACCCCCGCGCCGACATCATCAAGGACAACCCCAACGACGTGAGCCAGCGCTTCTACGGCAATAATGACCTGCACGGGCCCGACCCGCTGCACGGCACGCACGTCGCGGGCATCATCGCGGCGGTACGGGGCAATAATCTTGGGATTCAGGGTATTGCCGGCGATCCGGTGCGCATCATGGTGGTGCGGGCCGTACCCGATGGCGACGAGCGCGACAAGGACATCGCCAACGCCATCCGCTACGCCGTGGACAATGGCGCGCAGATCATCAACATGAGCTTTGGCAAGGAATTCTCCCCGCAGCGCCCCGCCGTGGAAGCCGCCTACAAGTACGCCGCCGCCCACAACGTGCTGCTGGTCCACGCCGCCGGCAACGAGAACCACAACCTCGACGTGTCGGACAACTACCCGGCCTCCACCTATATTAATAAAACGCCCATCCCCAACCTGCTCACCGTGGGCGCCTCCGGCCCCGTCGACAACGCGGCGCTGACCGCCAGCTTCTCCAACTACAGCCACCGCGAAGTGGACGTATTCGCGCCCGGCGTCAATATTTTCAGCACCCTGCCCGGCAGCACCTACGGCAACGAGAGCGGCACGAGCATGGCCTCGCCCGTCACGGCCGGCGTGGCGGCGGTGCTTAAATCCTATTTTCCCAAGCTCACGGCCATCGACCTGAAGCGCATCATCATGCAGTCGGCCCAGGTCCACCACACCAAAGTGCGGATGCCCGGCACGCAAAAAGAGGTCGATTTCGCCACCCTATCCGTCTCCGGCGGCGTGGTTGATCTGTACGAAGCGGTGAAGCTGGCGCAGAAATCGACGCTGTAGGCGGCCGTTTTTAGTTAGTTTAA
>JAYWCH010000109.1:0-5509 GCA_043780755.1 Hymenobacter sp. | reverse complement strand
TGCCCTTCGGCTACGGTCACGCTCAAGTCCGGTATCGAAAACCTGCTCAAGCGCATGGTGCCCGAAGTGCAAAGCGTGGTGGCCGAAGGCATTCTGGTTTAAAGCATTCTAACGCCAACTGCGCCGCATAAAGAAGGCCCGCCTGAATTTCAGGCGGGCCTTCTTTATGATGTGGTGCTTCAAATAAAAACCGTCATGCAGAGCGTAGCGAAGCATGACGAACGGATGCGCTGCATGACCCATCAAGTGGAGTGAGCGCATAAAAAAAAGGCTGCCCGACGGGCAGCCTTTTTTACAACCTTCTTTCTGAATCAAGCCCGAATAAATCCGGGCTTGATTCAGAAAAACAAGCAAGCTAGACGTTGGCCGTGCTCAGCTTGGGGGCGTCGCCGGGCAGGCCGGTGACGTCCTCGCCGGCGGCGAGGCGCTCGCGTTCCTCTTTCCGGCCGTAGGTGTCGAGGATAATCGGGGTGGCAATGAACAGCGACGAATACGTGCCGAAAATGACCCCGATAATCATGGCGAAGGAGAACGACCGCAGCGTTTCACCCCCGAAGATGTAAAGCACCAGCACGACCAGGAATACGGTCGTGAACGTGATCATCGTCCGCGAGAAGGTGGAGTTCAGGGCCGGGTTCACCACCTGGGCGAAGGTCAGCTTGGGGTTCTCCCGCAGGTACTCCCGGATTCGGTCGTAGATAACGACCGTATCGTTCATCGAGAAACCAATAACGGTGAGCACGGCGGCCACGAAAATCTGGTCCATCTCGTAGTTGGCGCCCAGGGCGCGGGCGATGGGGAAGGCGGCAATCACGAGCAGCGCATCGTGAAACAGGGCCACTACGGCAGCCATCGAGTACTGCCACTTTTCGAAGCGGAACAACACGTAAACGAAGATGCCCAGCAGGGTCAGACCCAGGGAGAGCACCGAAGTGCGCTTGATGTCATCGGCAATGGTAGCGCCTACTTTGGTGGCCGAAGGCACCGTGGGGGCGGCAGCGGCGTACTTGAGCAGGCCGGCATCGAGCGCCTGGCGCACCTGGGTGTCGGCCGTAGTGCTTTCATCGTCGGCCAGGTAGCTGGTCGTTACGCGCAGGCGGTTCGGGCTGCCGAACTGCTTCACTTCCAGACCCGCGCCTTTGAAGACCGGCCGCAGCTGGTCGGCTACGTCGGAAGCTACCATGGGCTTATTGAAATCGACCACGTAGGCGCGGCCGCCTTTGAAGTCCACGCCCAGGTTGGGACCGCCCTGGTAAGCCATCAGGCCGAAGCCGAGGATGATGATGAAGGCCGAAAAAGAGTAGGCGTACTTGCGCATGCCCACGATGTCGAAGTTCAGGTTCTTGAACAGGTTGCGCGAAATGCCGGTGCTGAAAGTCATCGGGTGATTTTCGTTGCCCTTGATCAGCCACTCAATGATGAGACGCGAGACGTATACCGCCGACAGGAACGAGGTGAGCACGCCAATGCCGAGGGTAATGGCGAAGTTCTGCACCGGACCAGTGCCGAAGAAGCCGAGGATGACGGCAATCAGCATGGTGGTTACGTTCGAGTCGAAAATGGCCGAGAACGCCCGCGAGTAGCCTTTGTTGATCGCATCCGGCAGACTCAGGCCATGGCTCAGCTCTTCCCGGATACGCTCGAAAATCAGCACGTTGGCATCCACCGACGAGCCGATTACCAGAATCAGACCCGCGATGCCGGGCAGCGTGAGCGCCGTGCCGAACTGCGCCAGCACGCCCATAATCAGGAACATGTTGAAGAGCAGCGCCACGTCGGCCACCACCCCGGCCCGGCCGTAGTAGATGGCCATGAAAATCATGATGATCACCAGCCCGGCCAGCGACGAGTACAAGCCCTGGTTGATGGCTTCCTTACCCAGCGAAGGACCGACCACGGCCTCTTCCACAATGCGCGTCGGGGCGGGGAGCTTACCGGCTTTGAGCTGGTTGGCCAGATCCTCGGTGTCTTCCAGCTGGAAGCTGCCGGTGATGCTGGTGCCGCCGCCCGAAATCTCGCTCTGCACCACGGGTGCCGAGCAAACGTAGTCGTCGAGCACCATGGCTACCTGCTTGCCGATGTTGGCGGCCGTCATTTTCTGCCACTTCCGCGAGCCGGAAGGGGTCATGTTCATCAGCACTTCGGGCTGGCCGTTGGGGCCGATGTCGGAGCGGGCATCGCTCACTACTTCGCCACCAAGGGGCGGCACGCCGTCGCGGGTTTTACGCACCGGAATCAGCTCCAGGTACTCCTGCTTGTCGATGGTGGTGGGCTTCAGGCTCCAGAGCAGGGCCAGGGTGGGCGGCAAAACGGCCTTGGCCTCGGGCGAGCGCAGGATGGTGTTCATGCGCGAGGTATCGCGCAGGTTCACGCCCAGGCGGCCGGGCATGGTGAAGAGGCGGGCCAGCACGCCGCCCTTCGAGGAAGTGGCCGACGAGTCGGCGGCTTTGCCAGCTACTGATTTCTTCGCCAGCTGCTTGGCCAGGGAGGTGGTGGAGTCGCCCGTGGCGGCCAGCGTTTTGGCAGTGTCGGCGACGGTAGCGGCTTTGGCGCCGGCTTTGCCCGCGGCTTCTTTGGCTACCAGCTGCTTATCAAGCAGCACGAGGTAAGGGCCGACTTCGTTCTGATTCCACACTTCCCAGAACTCCAGCTTGGCCTGGCCTTGCAGCAATTTGCGTACGCGGTCGGGGTTGTCGACGCCGGGCAGCTCAATCTGGAGGCGGCCGGTGCCCTTCACGCGCTGAATGCTCGGCTGGTTTACGCCGAACTTATCGACGCGGGTCCGCAGGATGTTGAACGAGCGGTCGATGGCTTCCTCAATCTCCTTGTTGATGGAGCCAATCACCTTGTCGTTCGACGAGTTGATGGTCAGACCCCGGCTCTTGTTGGTCGTGTTGGCGAAGATGCGGGCAAGGGGCTGGCCGGGCGCGGCGGCCTGGTAAGCCTGCACAAACAGCGTCGTGAACGGCGTGCTGGAGCTGGTTTTCTGGGCGGCCTGGGCCTGATCGAGCGCTTTGATGAAAGCGGGGTCTTTGCTGTTGCCGCTCATGGCGCGCACAATTTCCACCGGCGAAACCTCCAGCGTTACGTGCATGCCGCCTTTCAGGTCGAGGCCGAGGCCGAGCTCGCTCTGCCGCACTTCGCGGTACGTGAAGGGTCCGAATACGGGAGCCCGCCACACGGAGTCGAGGTAGTGCTGACGGGCGGTTTCATTGAGCTTGCCGTCGTGCGTGGCGTAGGCGACGGCCTTGCCCTGCACCCCACGCGAAACGTAGGTGAAGAACAGGAAGTACGCGCACAGCGCCGTGACCACGGCGGTTAGGGCGATGATTAATCCTTTATTACGCATTGCTTATTGTTGGTTGATTGCTGAAGGGGAGGGGCAATTCCGGCGGCGGCGCGCCGGGAGTCGGGGAGGGAGAGCCTCACCGCTGATTTTTGCCCGGAATAGAAGAAACGGTCGTCGAACAGACTGATAACGGGTTGATAACGGGCAGTTTCAGCGTCAGAGAAGCATAGAAACTACCCGCCCCGTTAGGGTGCCTGCGGCGAGAGGGACACGGCCAGCAGGCGGGCCCGGAAAAACTCGCTGGGATGAACGCCGGCGGGCAGCTGCGCCACGGCCCGGGCCGTGCGCAGGGCGGGCTGCCAGCCGCCCGGCCCGGTAGGAAGCACTCCGGCCCCGGCGGGCGGGACCAGAAAATAGTCCGGCGCGGCGCCGGCTTCCAGCAATACTTTTTGCTTGATGACCGTTGCCTTGGGCCGGGCGGCCAGGCGCGTATCGCCCTTACCGGCCGGCAGCCGCAGAATACTCACCGCGCGCTGGTTCAGGCCCAGCACCAGCAGCACCGTGGCGGTGAGCAGGGCAAAGCGGAGCGAAAACCAAAAACGGGAGAGCAGAACCAGCATGGGTATGAACGGGGACTGCAAATATAAGATTTTGACGGGGATGAACGCCCGTCGGTCCGCCGCCGGAACTTTTCGCCCTATTTCAGCGCCTCAAACGCGTACTGCGCATCCGTCCAGAAGGCATCCAGGGCAATGAGCCGGGGCTTGAAAAACGAAATCAGCGCCGGCCAGTCGTCCCGACTGAACAGGTTGACCGGCCCCAACTCGGTGTAGATGCGGCTGAAATCCAGGCCCTGCGCGTCGGTCGCGTGCGCTTCCCAGGTCCAGGGCTCGCCCAGGGCTTCCTGCAGCAAGCCTCGCACTTCCCGAAACTGCTCAAAAAACAGCTCCCGGATTCCCGCATCCGGGTGCAATAGCTCGATGGCGATGGTGGCCAGGCGGTTATCAGCCTGCATCCGGAAGTAGACGTGCTTGAGACCGGTTTTGTAGTTGATCCAGTTCGTGGTTTCGCCTTCGGCCGAGGGGACGGGGGCCATGTACTGCCCCAGGGCCGTCCAGAAAGCTTGACGGAGCTGGGTGGTTTCTGCTTTGCTATACATTCAGAAGAAAGGATCGGCGGGCGCGGGGCGGCCGGTGGGCGGGCGATAATCACCAAAGAAAAGCCCTGGCCGCTGCCCCGGTGGGCGGCCGCGCGGCCCGACTACAGCGGCGTGGCCCACCAGCCGGCCTCGTTGCTCTGAATGGCCACGACCCCGGCGTTGCGATAGTACTCCGCCACGCACTCCCGAAATCCCGAATTATTGGTGCTGGAAAAGCACACGGCATGATCGGAAGCGGGCCGGGGACCGGTGTGCACCACGAACGTACTGCCGCGCTCGGCCCGGGCAATGATGAGGTAGGTGCTGTCGCTCAGCTTACTGGTGCTGGTGATGAACATCTCGTCGTAAGCCTGGTCGGGCGTCACGACGGCCTTCTTGCCTTTGGTGCCCCGGGGCTGCTGCAACAGGCCCGCCTGGCTGTTTCGGTCGCAGCCGGCGAGGACCGCCAGCGTTAGAATTGCCGCCAATTGGGAAATCCGAAGAAAGGAGCGTTTCATAATCAAAAGAGCAAAAGCGATGGCCAGAAAAAGCGACTGGCGGGGCGAAGCATTGACGCTTATTAGGAAGTCCTTTTTGAGCGTCTGTCATCCTGAGCATTCCGCGATTCAAGCGGCGACGAAGGACCTTGTCACGTGAGTGGTCGTTAATCAAGCGTGATAAGGTCCTACGCAAGCTCAGGATGACAAACGTTTGAATTCCTAAAAAAGCTTTATTCTTTCGCTGCCTCCTCCGCTGGTTATTCCGCCATCTAATGTACTCTTTTTTAATTCTAATATCTACTAAATAAACAAAAAATTATCTGTATTACCATATTTAATCACCTGAAAACAGCCTGACTTGGCTACTGCACGGGCGTAATCTTGGTCTGCAGGAAGCCGATCAGCACTTCCAGGCCTTTCTCGAAGTGGCGGTTGTTGGGGATGACGAGGTCGGCGTAGTGCTTGTAGGGAGCGATAAATTGTTCGTAGGTGGGCGCCACGTGGTGGGTGTAGCGGTAGAGCACATCGGCCAGGTCGTAGCCGCGCTCGTCCCGGTCGCGGATGATGCGGCGGTGCAGCTTC
>JAYWCH010000108.1:0-25844 GCA_043780755.1 Hymenobacter sp. | reverse complement strand
AGCAGGGCGGGCCATTCGGCCGTGGCCAGGGCATCGGCAACTTCTTCCTGCAGGGCTTCGGCGCGGTCGTGCGCCAGGTTCAGCAGGGTATCGAGAGCTTTAAAAGGCAGGGCGAGGTGGAAGAAGTGTGAGCGATTATCGAAAAAGGTGGTGGCCCACACGGTCACATCGTCGGTGTTATCGAAGACGATGGCCACGATATGAATCTGCTCGATGAAGAAATCGGCATCGTCGGCAATGCTGTCGCTCAGTAGGATCATGCGGCTACGGCGGGGGTTTGGAACAGTTCCAGGGTGATGTGGTCGGCCAGCAGCTTACCCGCGTCGGTCAAAGTAAGCACTTCGTGGTCGATGCGAACCCAGCCGTTGGCCTGGAGCTGGGCGAGGTAGTCGGCGCGGGTGGCGGGCAGGTCGAGGCCGTGCCGGGTACGCAGGTGGGCCAGGTCGCAGCCCCGGGCGGTGCGCAGGGTGGTGAGCAGGTATTCGTTGGCGCGGTCGATGGCGGTGAGGGTATCGAGGGTCACGGGCACTTCGGCACGTTCGAGCACAGCGGCCACGTAAAGTGGGTTGTTGGCCAGCGTAAACTGGCGATTATGGCCGTCGTAGCTGTGGGCGCTGGGGCCGAGGCCGAGGTAGGGCACCCCGCGCCAGTAGTTAGCGTTGTGCCGGCTCTCGCGGCCGGGCTGGCAGAAGTTGCTGATTTCGTACTGCTCGTAGCCGTGGGCGCGCATGGCCGTCAGCAGCTGCTCAAACTGCGTGGCCACGAACTCGTCGGGCGCGGCCCGAAACGTGCCCTTTTGCAGCCGGTGCCCGAAGGCTGTGCCCGGCTCAATGGTGAGGGCGTAGGCCGATACGTGCGGCACGCCCAGCGCAAAAACATTGGCCAGATCGGTTTCCCAGATGTGATGGCCGGGCGCGGGCACGCCGTAAATCAAGTCCACCGAAATATTCTCGAAGCCGGCCTCCTGGGCGCGATGCACGGCCGTGGTGGATTCCTCGGCGGTGTGGGCACGGTTCATCAGGCGCAGGTGGGGCTCGTAGAAACTTTGCAGGCCGATGCTGAGGCGGTTGATCCCGGCGTGCTGCAAGGCCCGCAGCTTGGCGGCGCTCAGATCGTCAGGGTTGGCTTCGAGGGTGATCTCAGCCTGCGGGGCCACGGTGAAATGGCGATGAATGGCGTTGAAAATCCGGGCTAACTCCGCCTCCGTGAGCAACGATGGGGTGCCGCCGCCGAAGTAGATCGTTTCCAGCACTGAGTTAGCGCCCAGGTAGTCCCGGCGCAGCTCAACCTCCCGCACCAGGGCTTCGACCAGCCGGCTTTTCAACCCCAAAGAAGTACTGAAGTGGAAGTCACAGTAGTGACAGGCTTGCTTGCAAAAAGGAATGTGGAGGTAGAGGCCAGCCATGAAATCAAAAACGAGGGGATGCTTGCCCGACTGCGGGCAGCTTTAGAACAACCATTTCCCGCCAACCGTGCGAAGATGCGCGCCCCAAAGGTAACTGCGCCGCCCGGCGGGGGCCGGACCCGGGTTTATCTTCGGGGAATTAAACGCCGGCTTGCGCGTTGTCGCCCGAATGAATATCCGGTTCCTCCTGCGCATTCTGGGGCTGCTGCTCGTCGCCGGACTAGTCGGCCCGGTGGGGACGCGGGCGCAGCAGTCTACCCTGAACCCTGCCGCGCCCAACCAGCCCGGGCTGGCGCCACCGCCCCTGCCCCCGCCCGCCCCGGCGCCGGTAGCGGCCCCGCGGCGGGCGCTGGTCCACCCGCGCGTGTTGCTGCTCACCGCCGAAGCTGCTGACCGGCCACTGCTTCGCCGCTATAAGGTGCGGGCCACGGTGCCCGACTCGCTCAGCGCCCTGCGGGAAGTGCGGGAGCTGGTGCTGGCCTTGCAGGGCGACGCCTACCTGACGGCCTCGGCCGATGAGGTGCGTTGGGGCCGCGATACCGTTCGGGTGCGGCTGTACGTGGGCGAGCAGTTCCGCTGGGCCTACCTGCGCAACGGCAACCTCGGCGACGGCCTGCTCACCCGCGCGGGCTACCGCGAGAAATTCTTTCGCCGCACGCCCTTCCTGCCCGCCGACTGGGCCCGCTTGCAGGAACGGATTCTGGTGGAAGCCGAAAACCAGGGCTTCCCCTTCGCCACGGTCGGCCTCGATTCGATCCGGCTGAGCGGGCACGACATTGCCGGCCGCGTGGTGCTGAAACGGGGGCCGGTGGTGGTATTCGACTCGCTGCAAATTGTGGGCAACACCAAGACGAAGAAGCGTTTCCTGACTAAATACCTCCAGATATTTCCCAACCAGCCCTTCAGCCAGATGCGCGTGGCGGCGGCGGCCCAGCAGCTGCGCCAGCTGCCCTACCTGCGGCTGCGGGCCGAGCCGGAAATCCGCTTCGCCCGGGGCCGGGCGCGGATTTACCTGCTGCTCGACGACCGCCCTTCCAACCAGTTCGACGCCATTGTGGGCATTCTGCCCAATGCCGATGCCAACAAGACCGGCGTGCAGTTTACCGGCGATGTCACCATCAACCTGCGCAATATCAAAGGCGGGGGCAAGCAGGTGGGCCTGCAATGGCGCAAGACCGACGCCCTCTCGCAGCTGCTGGACGTGCAATACATTCACCCCAATTTCTTCGGTACGCCGCTGGAAGTGGCCGGCTCGTTCAACCTCTACAAGCAAAACAACGCCTTCCTCACCCTCCGGCCGCGCCTGCAAGTCACCTACCCCACGGCCCGAACCGGGCGGGTGAGCTTTTTCGCCGAGCAGCGCAGCTCTTTTCTGCTCGATACGCTGCTGAAAACCCGGACCACGCTGCCCGATAACATTGATTCGCAGTACAATTCCTACGGCCTCAGCTACGCCTGGAATAGCCTCGACGACCTGTTTTTTCCGCACCGGGGCTACCTGCTCAACGCCCAGGGCGCCGTGGGCACGAAGTCCATCACCAAAAATGCCGAGCTCAAACCCGAGCTCTACAACGGCGTCCCGCTCCGCTCCACCCAGTACTCGCTGGGCCTGCGGGCCGAGCGCTACTTTCCCGTGAAGCGGTCGGGCGTGCTGTTGCTGCGCCTGCGCGGCGAGGGCCTGCTCAACCCCCGCCTGTTCACCAACGACCTGTTCCGGCTCGGGGGGCTGAATTCGTTGCGGGGCTTCAATGAAAACCAGTTTTACACCAGCTCTTACGCTCTAGCCACGGCCGAATTCCGGCAGTTTATCGGCGCCGATTCCTACGTGTTTCTGTTCGCCGATCAGGCGTACCTCCGGCACGATGTGGTCAATGACCGCTACACCGACCAGCCCACCGGCGTGGGCGCGGGCCTGAGCTTCCGCACGGCGGCGGGGCTGTTCCAATTCGCGTATTCGGTGGGCCGATCCAGCGCACAAGCGTTTGAATTGAAGTCGTCGAAGATCCATTTTGGCCTGACGAGCCGGTTCTGAGGGCCGCGTAAAATCCCATTGGGCGGGGCCGGTTACCGCCATTTCGTCCGCGCTGGCGGGGTGCCGGGCCGCATTCCCGCCAGCGTGACCGGAGGCCCGATTGTTTAGGCGAAAATAACGGTCAATGCGTCTGATTTTCAGGGCTCCTACCTCCCGATTCAGATTGGTACATCGTTTGTCATAACCGGACCGAAGCCGTCCCTAAAACCGGCTCTTTCCTATGAAATTTATCAGCCCGAAATTTATCCGTACCATCGCCCCGCAGCTGGATTTGCTCAACACCATCGGCGGCGGCGTGGCCCAGCCCCAGCTCCAGGTTAACCAGAATACCAAGGGCCTGACCCTGCGCGTGGCCATGCCCACCGTCGGGGCCGAAAGCTTCCGCATCGTGCTCAACCAGCAGCAGCTGACCGTGTACGCCGAGTTCCGCCACGAGCCCACCGACGCGCTGGCTGCGCCCCTGTTCGTGCAGTCGATCAACCTGCCCAATAACCTCGACCTCGCCCGCATCGAGGCCGAGCAGCAGGGCCGCGAGCTGCGCGTCCGCATTCCCTACCTGAACCCCGCCGATCAGCAGCGCGAGATTGACATCCGCCGCAACTGATCCTTTCTATAACGCCGGGACCGACCGGCACCGCTGTCCACTGATAACGCCGGGACCGACCGGCCGCTTAGGTTAATCTGCTGATTTTTTAAGCTTGAGCCACCGCCCGTCGCGGTGGCTTTTTTATGTCCGACGCGTTCGGGCCGGCCACTAGCCAAACAGCGGAATAATCAGTAAGAAGCTCATGACCAGGGCCAGGTAAAACCAGCCCATCACCTGGCCCCGGTACGACCGGGGCAGGCGGTTGCTGAGCACGAGCATGGCCGTGATCACCAGGGCCAGGTGGGCGACGAAGAACACCATCGTCTTGAGCCAATTGCTGACGATGGTATTTTCCGGCTGGTACTGATCCGCCTGGCCCAGGCCGGCGGTGAGGTAGCGCAGGCCATAGAAAGCGACGATTTCGAACGCGATAAACAGGGCCAGACCGGCCAGCAGCGCACTTTTGGAAGATTTGGGGGCGACGTCGGCCATGCGCTAAGGACGGGGCCGGCCCTGCACCTCGGCGGACCGGGCTTTGATGTACAGCTCCTCAACTTTGGCCCGGGCCCAGGGCGTGCGGCGCAGAAAAGTCAGGCTGGACTTGACGCTGGCATTTTCGGCGAAGCAGTTCATGTGCAGGCGGGCGTCGAGTTCGGGCCAGCCGTAGGCGGCCACGAGGTAGTCGAGAATATTGGTGAGCGTGACGCCGTGCAACTCGCGGATGAGGTGACCGGATTCGTCGCGGGCGTCGGCGGCGCGGAGAAAAGACATAGGGGAAATAGCAGCTGAGGGCGCAAAGTTCGCGAAAAGCCGGGGCCGGCGCACGATGGGCGCGGAGTGGGCGTTAGTTTTGGGCTTGCCGCCTATGCCTGATCCGTCCCTTGTCCCTGCCTCCGCCCCCCCCGCGCCCGGCCTCAGCCCGCGCCGGCGCCGGCCGCGAAGACTGCTGACACTGCTGCTGGTCACGCTCGTGGGCGGGCTGCTGCTGGGCGGCGGGTACTACTGGCGCCACCAGACGCAGGTGAACCGCTACGCCCGCCGGGCCTGGGCCACGCTCACCAAAGACGGCCTGACGGGCCGCGAGAAAACACCTCTGCTGGCCGGCTACTCAGTTCACGGCATCGACGTATCGGCCTACCAGGGTCATATCGACTGGCCCGAAGTGGCCCGCAACCGGGTGCGGTTTGCCTTCATCAAGGCCAGCGAAGGGGCCACGCTGCGCGATTCGCGCTTTGCCCGCAACTGGCGCGAAGCCCGCGCCGCCGGCTTATTATGCGGCGCCTATCACTATTTCCAGCCCAACCGCGACGGCCAGGTGCAGGCCGACCTTTTTGCCAACACCGTGCCTCTGGCGCCCGGCGATCTGCCGCCCGTGCTCGACGTGGAATCTCCCAATTTTCACGATGTGGCGGTGTTACGGCGCGAAGTTTCCCGCTGGCTGCGCCTGATCGAAGCGCACTACGGCGTGCGGCCCATTCTTTATTCCAACCACGGCTTTTACAAACGCCACCTGGCCGGCCATTTCGACGACTACCCGCTCTGGCTGGCCCATTATGAAGTAGACCGGCCCACGCTGGCCCCGGAAAAATGGATTATCTGGCAGCATTCCGACGAAGCCCACGTGCCGGGTATTCGCGGCATGGTCGATTTTAACGTCTTTCAGGGCAGTTACGCCGCTTTGCTGGCCCTGCGCGTGCCGGCGCCCGCCCCGCCGCCGCGACCCGCGCCGCCCACCCTCCCACGGGCCCACGCCCGGACGGGCCGGCCCTGAAGGGCGCAAAAAAACCGTCCGGCGGGCTGCTTTGGGTAAAGCAATCCGCCGGACGGCAGGCGGGGCTACGAGAGCCCGATGGCCTACTTCTTAGCTACCGGAGCAGCAGCTGGAGCAGCCTTCACTTCTTTCGACTCCACTTTAACAGCGGCAGCAGCCTTCTTTGCTGGAGCGGCAGCCTTCTTGGCTGGAGCGGCAGCCTTCTTGGCAGCAGCCGGAGCAGCGGCAACTTTAGCAGCGGCAGCTGGAGCAGCAACGGCTTTGTCGTCTTTTTTGGCCACCTTGTCGGCACCTTGCTGAGCCTGAGCAGCGAAGAACGTGAAGGACAAGGCAACGGCCGAAGCCAATTTGATGAGGTTGTTCATATTGGTTTGCAAAAAAATGGTTGAAGTGTGAGAAACGAAGGCTAAAGATGGTCAGTAATTATTAATTTCTAATGAAGTTGCATCAGAAGAGCATATATTTCCATACTCTATTTTATGGGCCGGGGGCGCTGGGTTTGCTCTTATTGGGGCTGCTGACGGGCTGCGGCAGCAGTCGGCCGGCTTTCACTCAAACGGGACAGGGCTCGTACTACGCCGATAAGTTTGCGGGCCGGCGCACGGCCAGCGGCGTGCCCTACCGCCCCGGCCAGATGACGGCGGCCCACAACACGCTGCCCTTCGGCACCCGCATCCGGGTGACCAATGTGCGCAACGGCCGGTCGGTGAAAGTGACGGTGAACGACCGGGGCCCGCACGTCAAAGGGCGCATCGTGGACGTCTCGCGCAAGGCCGCCCGCAAGCTCGATCTGGTCGATGCCGGCGTGGTGCCCGTGTCGATCAAGGTGATCAAAGCCGCCCCCGCCCGCTAAACCGGACGCGGCCGAAGCCCTACTTTTGGCAAAAATTGCCCGTTATGAATATTCGCAAAAAAGTCCGCTGGACCCTGCCGCCCGGCACCAACCGCTACGCCGCCCTCGACCTCTGGGTACGCGCCGCCGAAACGCAGGGCTGGACCGAAACCGAAATCCAACACGTCCTCGACGAAGTAGTAGAAGCCGAAAACGACGCGGCCGGCCTCGAAGCCCTGGCCTGGTACACGTGGGTTTAGAGTAGCTCTCGGGTTGGTATACTGACCATTGGTCTCCCTCCAACGTAGCGTGGTCGGGGCTAAAGTTACTCGACCACGCTACGTGTATGAACCTGATAACCAGTGGCTATTTTTCCAGGCACATAGCCTTCCTACCACGGCCCCAGCGGTAGAAGCTGTTGTCTAGCTTTGCCCCTTGTGGCGGCCACGTCCGGCGTCACCCCTTCACGATTCAACGAAACATGCCTGACGCGATTCTCGACCTGGTTCGACAGGCCCACGCCTTAGCGGAGTCCGCGGCGGTGGCCAGCAGTGACCCCACTACGCGCAAGCAATACGTGCTGGCCGATTTGTCCCTGCACCTGGTGCAGACCGCGCTGCGCCCGGGGCCGCCAAATCCCGCCGAGCTCAAGCGGTACTTGTTCAGCGTGCTGACCGTGTGCGACGGCTTTGTGCCGGACCTGGACTTGAAGGCGATGGCCAACGCGGTGCTGCCGCCCGCAACGGAAACGCATTAGGCGTTTCACCAAGCCCCAACCGGTCCTTCCCTGCTGGCGCGAGTTTAGCGCAGCGTAACTCGTGACAGTTTATATGGGGAGGCTTTGCCTCCCCTTGCCGCACCAGCGGCAAAATCGCATTCGGGTTACGCTGCTCGTCTAGTGCGAGGCACAGCCTCCCCCATAGCAGACACGGGTTACGCTACGCTAAACCCGCGCCAGTGAGGGCCTTAAACGAGGTCTGTTTAAAAACAGGAGTTTTTTACTGCTCAAACAATATTTCTTGGGTGGCAAGGGTATAGCCCACGTCACCAGGGAACCGCTTTAGGGCATCGGGCCAGACGCATTGCAGCATCGGAAAGGCAAGCCCCCCATAGAAAACGAATGCCCGGCCAAAGTACGTCTCGTACAACTGCGAGGAAATGGGTTTGAGCACACAGGAGTAGCCTTCCAATAGATCGTCATGGAGAATCCCAGGTTCCCGCTTCAGCCCTTCAGCGACACCATGGCCAATCTCGTTGAGAATGCTCATGGCAGCCTCCTGCTTCACGCCGGAAATCATCACTTCGGGGTGGCCAAACGTCTCGAACAACCCCACCGTGTAAGAGAAGGCCGGTTCGGTTTCGCTGCCCTCCATGATGTTGAATACCAACCACCGGTGCTGTTTGATATTGGCAGCTAATTCCGCCCGGGTCGTATTCTTCATGGCCATAGGCAAAGGTACAGTTCAAGAAAACGATGGTTTAAACAGCCCTCATCTTGCTTGAATACAGTCTGATAAGCCAAGGCAGGCCCTACTCAAAAAGACCGTGGCTATTTGGAGCAGTTCTCAGATTAGTCATTGTACTCCCCACTCCGCAGCAGCGTGGCAGGGAGTGAGGTTGCGCGACTACGCTATGTACCCGGAGAACCAATGCAGGTCGATTTGATCCCGTTTAAAAACCCCGCCTCATTCCCCGGCTGGCCGGGGCAGCGCTACGCCCGACGCCACGGGCACCCCGAAATGGGGCGTGCCATCGGCGTTCCAGGTGAAGGGCTGGGCGCGGGGCGAGCGAAACCGCCCGCAACCCTGGCCGGGCTCATCGTTGGCGTGGTAGAGAATCCAGTCCTGGGTGCCATCCGGCGATTTGAAGAAGGAGTTATGGCCCGGCGCGTAGACCTTCGCGGCGGCGTTTTGCTGGAAAACCGGCACCGGTGACTTGGTCCACGAGCCCGGCGCGAGCAGGTCGCTGCCGGCGGCGGCCGTGAGCATCCCCAAGGCGTAAAAGTCGGTCCAGCAGCCGCTGGCCGAGTAAATCAGCACCAGCTTGTCGCCGTGGCGCAGCACCTCGGGGCCTTCGTTGACATCGACGTGGGGCGGGTTGTCGGGCGAGTTCAGGTCGCCCTGCCGCTCCCAGGCGAAGATCGGGGTTGAGACTTTCAGGCGCGGACCGTCTACCGTCCAGGGGTTTTTGAGGCGGGCCAGGTAGATGCACTGGCGGCCATTCACCTCGCCCTCCCAGCCCGACCAGACCAGGTAAAGCTGGCCGTTGTTCTCGAAAACCGAGCCGTCGATGGCCCACTTATTGGTGGCATCGGTGAGCTGGCCTTTGTCGGTCCAGGTGCCCTGGGTGGGGTCGGGCGAGGCGTTTTCCAGCACCCACAGGCGGTGGCTCTGGTTGGTACCGGCATCGGCGGCGTAGTAGAGGTACCATTTGTGGTCGAGGTAGTGCAGCTCCGGCGCCCAGATCTCGCGGGAGTTAGGGCCGGTGGCGGGCGGCGTCCACACCACGCGGCTCGGGGCCGTGGCCAACTGGCTCAGGGACTTGGTTTTCCAGAGCGTAATGTCGCGGCCCGTGGTATGGGTATAATAGTAATACCCGTCGTGGTAAATGCTCCACGGATCGGCCCCGGCGGGCAGCAGCGGGTTGGTGAAAGTGGTGGCCGGGCGCCCCGCCGGCTGCGCAACGCCCGGCCCGGCCCATAACAAGATCAGCCCCAGCAGGAGCCGCGTGAGAAAAGAATTCATGGGCAGAAAGTTACCGGAATGCGCCGGCTCCGGGACGTGGGGCGAGCGAAAACCCGGGGAGGCGCCGGGGCTAAAACCAAAAAGACGCCCGGCGGAACCGGGCGTCAGAGTATTTGGTAAAACCGGAATCTACGCCGGCTGAATCTCAAAGCCGGCTTTTTCCACCGCTGCCACTACGGCAGCCACCGTGAGCGTGGCCGTGGTCACGGTCAGGATTTTGTCGGGATTGGCGGTATCAACCTGCCAGTTGCCGGCGCCGGCTTCCTCGTTGAGCGTGGGCGTGACGGCCCGGACGCAGCTGCTGCAATTGATGTTCGTTTTGAACTGAAGAGTTGCCATGAAAACTTGATTTTGGATGAATGAGCCAGCGAATGCGGCGGGCGATTACGCCCCGCAAAGCTGGGGCCGGGCGCGGGGCAATCGGGTACAGGATTAGGCCGGGAAGGTAGTAAGATGCGGCTTTCGTCACGGCGCGGTGAGCTCGTGGGCGCCGGGCTGCCCGGCCAGCCACTGGTCGAGCGAGGCAATGGTGGTATTGGCGATGTGCGTCAGCGCCTCGCGAGTGAGGAAGCCCTGATGGCCGGTAATCAGCACATTGGGACGGGCCAGGAGCTGCGCCAGCAGCGCATCGGCAGGCGGCTGCCGGGAATGATCGGCGAAAAATAAGCCCTTTTCGTGCTCGTACACATCGAGGCCCAGATACCCCAGCTGGCCGGTTGCCAGGGCGGCCAGGGCGGCCTGTGTGTCGAGCAGCGCGCCCCGACTGGTATTGATGAGCATGACGCCCCGCTTCATCTGGGCCAGCCGGGGGGCGTCGATCAGATGGCGGGTGGCGGGCGTGAGCGGCGCGTGAATGGTGATGACGTCGGCCTGCGCGCAGAGCGTGGCCAGAGGTACGTATTCCAGGCCGTAGCGCTGGCGCAGCTCCGCATTTTCCACCACATCGGTCCCCAGCAGGCGACAGCCGAAGCCGTGCAGCAGCCCCGCCACCGTCCCGCCGATGGTGCCGCAGCCGATGATGCCCACCGTCTTGCCGTGGAGATCGAAGCCGACGAGGTTATCCAGCCGAAAATCGGCCCGGCGCACCTGGGCATCGGCCTGCCGCAGGTGGCGATTCAGGGCCAGGATGAGGGCCAGCACGTGTTCGGCGATGGCGAAGGGCGAATAATTAGGGACGTTGGCCACGCGCAGGCCCAGGCGGCGGGCGGCCGCCAGGTCTACCTGATCGTGGCCGGCGGCGCGCACCAGCAGGTAGCGCACGCCCAGCGCCGGGAGCCGCGCCAGGACCGGCGCCGACGCATCGTCGTTGACAAAAATCGCCACGGCAACGCTGCCCGCCGCCCGCCCGACGGTTTCCAGCGTCAGCGCCTCCTCAACGAAATGCAGCTCGTGCCCCGGCGCGGCGGCCGCCAGCAGGTAAGGACGCTCGAAGGGAAAGGCGCTGAAAACGGTGATCCTGCTCATGAGCGGCAAGGGCTGGCGGTGGTGAATAAAAATTATTCTCAAAAATATGATATCTTATTCGGTTCAGGCGGTTTTAGCTACCTTGTTGGAACGGCCGGTTTTCCGCTCCACCTTCCCGCCGGCCGGCGCCCCAACCGCGACCCTTATGGCTCCTTCCCTGCTGATTCTCACCGACTTTTTTCAGGCCGCCAACGGGGCCCTCAACTACGCGACCAACCTGGCCGCCCCGCTTGGGGCGCGGCTAGTGCTTCTGCACGTGCGCCGCGGCTCGACCCTGGATCCGGAGCGGTTTACCGGGCAGGTATCCAATCTGAATTCCGAAGCCATCGCCCTCGCTTTCAGCAGCCTGACCAGCAACCTGGCAGTGCCGATTGTGGCCGAAGTGGGTCACGGCGAGGTGACGGACGCCGTGGCTGATGCCGTGAGCCGCCACCACCCGACGCTGATCGTCCTGGGCCGCCCCGACCCGAGTCACACGCCCGAGGAGTTATTCACCACCACTTCGCTCGATTTGCTGCGCGCCGCCCCGTACCCGATGCTAGTCGTGCCGCACACCGTCCGGGCCCAGCAGCCGCCCCGCCGGGTGCTACTGGCCGTTGACGGCCAGTATTTTACCCTGGGCGAACACGCCCGAACCATGCGCCAGCTACTCGCCACTCTGCACGTTGAGCTGACCATTCTGCACATTGCGGACCCGCAGAACCCGGCCAGCACGCTGACTACCGCGCTCGAATCAGTCCTGCGCACGGGCCTGACGGTGGAGCTGACGACGCCCATCCGCACCCGCAGCGCGGTGGCCGCGCACCCGGCCGAAGGCATTCTGCACGCCGCCCGCCCCGATGAGTTTGATCTGGTGATGATCATCGCCCGACGGCGCAGTTTCTGGGGGGAGCTGTTTCACCGCAGCGTGACGGCGCAGGTGCTGCTGGGCAGTTCCGGCCCCGTACTGGTGCTGCCGGCCGAGGATTAAGAAGCTGTTTGAATTAACAAAGAGGTCGTACTTCGCTGCGCTCTGCATGACGGCTATTCGGATAGGATTGCGCCACTCGTCCTTATCGTAATCAAACAGCCAATTCCGGGATTAACCAGCGGCCGGAGTTCCGCGCAGCGCTTCGCGCAACCACCTTCCCGCCAGGGCCGCCAGTCCGCCGACGAGGCCGGCCACCAGGGCCGTCACCACAATCAGCGCCGCCGCCGAGCCGCCCAGCGGCAGCAGCGCCGCCACGCGGTGGGCCAGCAAACCCTGATTCTGGTGCGCCAGCCACATGGCGGGCAGCAGCCAGCTCAGGCCCGCCCCGCCAAAACCAGCGCCGAAAGCCGCCCGGCCCGTGGGCGCCAGGGCCAGCCCGGCGGCAAAAGCTACCACAGCCAGACTCCACCAGGGCAGGATTAGCTGCGCGGCCGAAGCCAGCACGAAAATGAGTAGCAGCAGGAAACCGGGATTACGCCAATTCATGCGGGCAAAGTAAGGCCCAGCGGGCGACTAGGCCGGCGCCGGGATAAACAAAGCGGGGATTTTCAGCAACCCTACGCCGCGACCAGGACATCCGCGTCGTTGTTGGCCGGCGAATTCACGCGCTGGCTGACGATGTATTCCCGCATGGCCGCCGCCGCGTAGGGCACCAACAAGTGCTGATGCGCGGCCAGGTCCAGCCCATCATCGAGCCAGGCTTGCTCGGCGGCGGAGCCGGGCAGGATGACGGGCATGCGGTTGTGAATACTAGCCATCAGCTCGTTGGGCGCGGTGGTGATGATGGTAAACGTGGGGTGGAGCTCGCCGGTAGCGCGATCGAGCCACTCGTCCCACAGCCCGGCGAAGGCGAAGGGCTGCTCCTCGCGCAGCAAAATCCGGTGGGGCACCTTACCCGCCGCCGTGGCCTGCCACTCGAAAAAGCTATCGGCCAGCACCAGGCAGCGCCGCCGCGCCAGCAGCTGCCGGAACGAAGGCTTTTCGGCCAGCGTTTCGGCGCGGGCGTTGATGGGCTTCGGGCCACTGGCCGGATCGCGGCTCCAGCCCGGCACCAGCCCCCAGCGCAGCAGCTGAATCTGACCGGGGGCAGTGTTGGTGATGATGGGCAGCCGCTGCGACGGCGCCGCATTGTACGTAGTGGGCGCCGGCTCGCTAAACGTGGCGCCGAAGCGCGTTTCGGCCACCGGGGCGGGAACGATGAAAGTGTAGCGACCGCACATACGGAAGGTGGTGAAGGGTCAGGGAGTGGTTGGCTATGTTCCTAAATTAACTACTATCACGCGGTTAACCTCCGATCACAATGATGTCTGTCATCCTGAGCGGAGCGAAGGACCTTATCACGCCGCCCAATATCCCCTGGATCTAGGCGAATCAAGCGTGATAAGGTCCTTCGCTCCGCTCAGGATGACAGACGTTTTGAATTCCCAAACAAACAGTTAAGAATATCTTCCGCTCACCAACTCCAGATAGAACCGCTTACCGATAAAGCAGCTCGTAGTATTCCCGGGCCATGCGGCCGGACTCAAAGGCGGGCTCCACGTCTTTCATGGCCGTTTTCACCACTTTCAGAAACTGCTTGGGCTGGTCGTAGTACAGCGGCGCGACGGTGTGCTCCAGCACGTCGAGCAGGGCGGTGGCTTCCAGATCGTCCTTGATGGTGTCGGGCAGCGTCACTTCGGCAATGGGGATGAGGAAGCCGTTTTCGCCGTCGCGGCAGAATTCGGGAATCCAGCCGTCGGCGATGCTCAGGTTGAGGCTGGCGTTCATGGCGGCGGTCATGCCGCTCGTGCCGCTGGCCTCGCGGGGAAAACGGGGCGTGTTGAGCCAGATATCGGAGCCTTTTTTGAGGGCGGCCGACAGTCCCAGCTCGTGGCCGGTGAGCACGGCGCAGTTCTTCAGGTGAGCCGTGCGCCTGATTATTTCATTGAACAACGCCACCGCGCCGTAATCCTTCGGGTAAGGCTTGCCGGCCCAGATCATCTGGATGGGCCGTTGGGTGGCGGAGGCCAATTGCACAAACCGATCGAAATGGTGCAGAATCAGATCGGCCCGCTTGTAGCTGGCGAAGCGCCGCGCCCAGACGATGGTCAGCACCTCGGGGTCGAACATATTGCCGGTCTGATCGGCCACGATGGCAAACAGGTCTTTTTTCAGCGCTCGCTTACGGGCCAGCAGGGCCGCATCGTCTTTGCTTTTGAGCGCGGCGGCCAGCTGCGGATCGCGCCAGTAGGTGCCGTTCTGGCTGTTGGTGATGGGAATGATGGGGCAGATACCTTCGTAGTGGCCCCACATTTCCAGGCTCACCACGCCGTGGACTTTGCTCACGGCGTTGGCCTTACGGGCGAAGCGCAGGGCGGTGAGGGTATAGTTCAGCGCATCATTTTGACCGATGCGGGCCACCCGGCGGATCTCCTCCTCGGGCACCGCGCCGAAGAAGCTCATGTCGGTGAGCAGCTTCATGGGGCGCTCCTCGTTGCCGGCCAGCTCGGGAGTGTGGGTGGTAAAAACCAGGCGCTTCTGCACCTCGGCCAGGTCGCGGCCGTGTTTTTCGTAGAGGTAAAATGCCAGCGGCAGGCCGTGGCCTTCGTTGAGGTGATAAACCTCCGTTTTGCGGTTGAGCAGATCGAGCAGCTTGCCGCCGCCCACGCCCAGCAGGATGCTCTGCGCCACGCGGGCCGCCGAATCCGGGTCGTAGAGATGGTGCGAGATGGTGCGCGAGAGGTGGTCATTTTCCGCGATGTCGGTGGTCAGGAAGAACATCGGCACCGTACCGAATACTTCCGGCGCGAGGTACATCGCTTTCACCAGCACATCGGCCCCGTGAATGGTGATGGGGAAAACCAGTCCGGTATCCTCCAGAAAGGAATAGTGCTTCTGGCGGAAATCAGCCCGCATGCTCTGGTCCTCGCCCCGGCCCTGATCGTAGTAGCCAAAGCTCCACAAAATACTGATTCCCACCAGATTCTGCTTCAGCTCATACGCCGAGCGCATGTGCGAGCCAGCGAGAAAGCCCAGGCCGCCGGAATACGTTTTCAGGGCCTGGTCGATGGCAAATTCCATCGAGAAGTACGCGGCGGAGGCCTTGTATTTGGGCGCCGGGGTGTACGGTTTGAAAGTAAAAGCCATAGAGCTACGGGGCGCCCGCTGCCACGGGCGCCGGAAAAGATGACAACTTAAAAAGTGAGCTGCCGGAACCCCGGCCACCGCCCATCGAGCCCCGAAGATCTTGAAAACATTTGGTAGCCCGGCCCGCGCCCGGCGGAAAAACGTCGGACTTGCCCCGGCAAAGTTTCTTCAAAGCCAGACCTTTAGTCGCCCAATACTCCTAAATATGAGGCTTTTTTGACTAAAAAATACCGCCCCTCCCACCCGATCGGCCGCCGGTAATTTTTGGGGTGCCGCCGGCGAATAAACCGATCAAAACGGCTGCTTCGCGGCATTAAGCGCGACCCGAAACGCTCCGGCATGACTGCCAAATCCGTTACTTTGGGGCCTGCACCTTCCACTATCCACTGTTTCAAATGACTTTTTCCTGTTTGCCGCGCCTGGCGGCTGTTCTACTGGTCCTGGCGGCCGTTGCGCCCGGGGCGGCCCGGGCGACCGTTCCCGCCGCCGCGCCCGCCGCCGCCACTCCCGCCCGGGCGGCGGGCGGCGTGCGCATCGACCCGACTTTTTGGTGGGTGGGCATGAAAAACCCTAAGCTGCAGCTGCTGGTCCACAGTCCGGGCATTGGGGCGAGCACGGCGACGCTGGTCCCCTACCCCGGCGTGACGCTGGAAAGCGTGCAGAAAGTAGAGAGCGCCAACTACCTGGTTATCGACCTCACAATCAGCCCCCAGACCCGGCCCGGCCAGCTTCAGCTAAACTTTGCCGGTGGCAAAAAGCTGACCGCCCGCTACGAGCTGCGGGCCCGCAGCCAGGATCCGGCCCGCACGCAGGGCCTCACCCAGGCCGACTTCGTGTACATGCTCATGCCCGACCGGTTCTCGAACGGCGACCCGAAAAACGATGTGGTGAAAGGCACCCGCGTCAACCACATCGCCCGCGACTCGATGTACGCCCGCCACGGCGGCGATCTGCGGGGCATCCAGAATCATTTCGATTACCTCAAACAACTGGGAGTGACCGCCATCTGGCCCACGCCGCTGGTCGAAAACGACATGCCCAAAGCCAGCTACCACGGCTACGCCGTGACCGACGGCTACACCATCGACCCACGCTACGGCACCAACGAGGAGTACGTGCAGTTTGTGAAAGCCGCGCACAATCAGGGCCTTAAGGTGGTGCAGGACATTGTGCTCAACCACTGGGGCAGCTACCATTACCTGTTTCTCGATAAGCCGGCGGCCGACTGGTTCCACCAGTTTCCGACCTTCACCCGCAGCAACTACAACGCCTACGCCTTCAACGACCCCCACGGCGCGGCCCTCGACCGCAAGCTCTACAACGACGGCTGGTTCGACACGACCATGCCCGACGTGAACCAGAGCAACCCGCTGGTGAGCACTTACCTGATTCAGAACTTTCTCTGGTGCGTGGAATCGGCGGGCATTGATGGTTATCGCATTGATACGTACCCGTATTCGGAACCGAAATTTCTCATGGCCTGGGGCCAGGCCCTGGCCGAAGAGTACCCCAAGCTGACCTTGTTCGGCGAAGCCTGGGAGGCCACGGCGGCCGAGCAGGCGTTTTTTGCCCAGAACATCTTCCCGCCGGTGGCCGGGTTCAAATCGAACCTGCCCGGGCTGCTGGATTTTCAGATCACCTTCGCCATCGGCGACGCGCTCAAGGGCGACAACGGTGACCTTAACAAACTCTACCAGGCCTTGCAGGCCGACTGGCTCTACACCGACGCCACGCGCAACGTCCCCTTTCTGGATAACCACGACATGAGCCGGTTCTACTCCGTTATCGGCGAAGATTTTAGTAAGTATAAAATGGGGATTGCCTGGCTGCTCACCCTGCGCGGCATTCCGCAGCTTTACTACGGGACGGAGGTGCTGATGAAGAATTTTTCGGACCCCGACGGGAAGGTGCGCGAGGACTTTCCCGGCGGCTGGGCCGGCGACAAAACCAACTATTTCACGACCCGTTCCGGCCCGGCCGGCGCAGCGTTCGACTACGTGAGCAAGCTGGCCAACTACCGCAAAACGCACCCCGTGCTCTCGGGCGGCAAGCTGATGCAGTTTATCCCGCAGGATGGCGTGTACACGTATTTCCGCTACAACGAGGCCGGGGAGGCGGTGATGGTGATTGCCAACAATACCAAAACCGAGAAAACGGTCGATGGCACGCGCTTCGCCGAACGGCTCGGCGGGTTCTCGTCGGGACGGGAAGTGGTGAGCGGCGCGGCCATTCCAAACCTGAAAACGCTGCGGCTGCCGGCCCTCACGGCCTGGGTCGTGGAATTACAGAAGTAGCGGGCGGCTATTCATTTTTGCAAAGCATCTTCCCCCACCCTTCCGCTCCCACTCATGACCGACCTCACCGATCAGGTAGCCATCGTTTCCGGCGCGAGCCGGGGAATTGGCAAAGCCATTTCCCTCCTGCTGGCGCTGCAAGGCGCTAAAGTCGTGGCCGTCGCCCGCAGCGAAGCGGAGCTGACGGAGCTCACCACCAAAACCCAGGGCCTGAGCATCGTGGCCGATATTGCCGATGAAGCGGACGCTCAGCACGTGGTAGCCGAAACGTTGCGCCACTACGGCCGGCTCGATATCATCGTTTGCAACGCCGGGGTGGGCTCGTTCGGCGAGCTGGAGCATTTCAGCAGCGCCGACTGGGATCAGATTTTCGACACCAATGTAAAGGGGACCTTTTTGCTCAGCAAGGCGGCGGTGCCCCACTTCAAAGCCCAGCAGAAAGGCCATATCGTCGGTATTGCCTCGGATGTGGCGCGGCGCACGTTTGCCCACGGCACGGTGTACGGCGCCAGCAAATTTGCCCAGGACGCCCTGCTGGCCAGCCTACGCAAGGAAGTGCGCCCGCACGGCGTGAAGGTGAGCACCATTTACCCCGGGCTGGTCGATACGTATTTCAACGATTCGGTGCCCGGCACGGCGGAGGCGGAAAAAACCCACCTCCGCCCGGCCGACATTGCCCAGGCCGTGCGCTACGTACTGGAGGCGCCGCCGCACGTGGTGGTCGATGAGCTCATGCTCCACCCGCTCAGTCAGGAATGGTAGGCGACCGGGGCCGCCCGGCGGGAGAACGCCCGCTCGCCGAGCGGCCGGCCCGAAATAAACTTCTTCATTACGAAGTGCTTATCTTCCGTGATTCGTCCCGGATTACGCTTTAATTCGCCACATCATGAAAAGACTGTTGCTGGCTGGCGGCCTCCTTTCCCTGGCTGCCTTTTCTTCGCCACCTACCCCCGTGCACGATCATCACCCCGCCGCTTCCGACCCCAACACGACCACGGAAGTACCGCAGGATCATAAGCTGGTCATCTACCAATTAATGACCCGGCTGTTTGGCAATAAAGTGGCTTTGAACAAGCCTTACGGCACGATTACCGAAAACGGCTGCGGCAAATTCAACGACATTACCGGCAAAGCCCTCGACGAGATCAAGCGGCTGGGCGTCTCGCACGTCTGGTACACCGGCGTGATTGAGCACGCCACCATGACGGACTATACCGCCCAGGGCATCGCGGCCGACGACGCCGACGTGGTGAAGGGCCGCGCCGGCTCGCCCTACGCCATCAAGGACTACTACGACGTGGATCCCGACCTGGCGGTGGTGGTCAACAACCGCATGGCGGAGTACGAAACCCTCATCCGCCGCACTCACGACCACGGACTGAAGGTGCTCATGGACTTCATTCCCAACCACGTCGCCCGCAGCTACAAGTCGGACGCCCGGCCGGCAACTGTGGCCGACCTGGGCGCGCAGGATGACAAGACGAAAGCCTTCGCCCCCAACAACAACTTCTACTACCTGCCCAGCAAAAGCTTCGTGGTGCCCGCCGGCTACAACCCCCTCGGCCCGCTCAAGGGGCCGCGCGAGGACGGCAAGTACGCCGAAACTCCCGCCCGGGTCACCGGCAACGACGTGTTTTCGGAAGCGCCCAAAATCACCGACTGGTTTGAAACTATCAAGCTGAACTACGGCGTGGACTACCAGCACGAGCGCCAGACGCACTTCACCCCCGTGCCCGCCACCTGGCAGAAGATGCGCGATATTCTGGTGTACTGGGCCGGCAAAAACGTGGATGGCTTCCGCTGCGACATGGCCGAAATGGTGCCCATCGAGTTCTGGGCCTACGTGATTCCGGAGGTGAAAAAGGTGAATCCCAACATCATTTTCATTGCCGAAGCCTACAACCCCAAGGCGTACAAAACCTGCCTGGAGCAGGGTAAATTCGACTTTCTCTACGATAAAGTGGGGCTCTACGATGGCCTGCGCAAGCTCATGCGCCAGGAGGGCAACACCGACGATATCAGCCGGGTGTGGCGGGAGGAAAGTACCGGGTTCTCGTCGCACATGCTGCGCTTTCTGGAGAACCACGACGAGCAGCGCATCGCTTCCCCGGACTTTGCCACCGATCCGCGCCGCGCCATTCCGGCCATGACAGTGACGGCCACGCTGGCCGCCGGGCCGGTCATGCTCTACTCGGGGCAGGAAGTGGGCGAGCCCGCCCGGGGCACCGAAGGCTTCAGCGGTGAGGACGGGCGCACCACGATTTTCGACTACTGGGGCGTGCCCGAACACCAGAAATGGATGAACCAGGGCAAGTTCGACGGCGCCCGCCTCAGCCCGGAACAGCGGAGCCTGCGCGACTTCTACACCCGCCTGCTCACCGTGACCGGCGCCAGCGAGGCCATCCGCCGGGGCCGCTTCTACGAGTTGCAGGATGCCAACAACCTGGGCAAAGAATACAATCAGCGCCACCTCTACGCCTACCTGCGCTACACCGACCAACAGCAGGTGCTGGTAGTGGTCAACTTCAGCGCCGACAAAACCTACAAGCCTACCATCATCATTTCGCCCGAAGCCATGACGGCCATGGGCCTGAGCACCAGGAAGTTTTACACCTACACCAACCTGCTCGCCGCCGAGGAGCCGCGCACCACGCTGAGCCTGACCCTGGCGCCGCTCGCGGCCTATATTTTCGAGATAAAGTCCCGGTAACGTTTGCGGAGTACGTCCCGGAATTTGTAGATTTGAAGGCTGCGAACGACCCCCACCCGGGCGCGCGCAGCCTTCGCTGCTTTCCGCCCAATTCCCACCTCCGCCATGGCCACCGCCGCTACCATCGCTCCCACTACCCGCGAGAAACCCCGCCTCAGCTTCTGGCAAGTCTGGAATATGAGCTTCGGCTTTCTGGGTATTCAGTTCGGCTTCGCCTTGCAGAATGCCAACGTCAGCCGGATTTTTGAAACCCTCGGGGGCACCGAGATCGCCCTTTACTGGCTGGCGGCGCCCCTCACCGGCCTGCTCGTGCAGCCCATCGTGGGCTACCTCTCGGACCGGACCTGGAGCCCGCGCTGGGGACGGCGGCGGCCGTTTTTTCTGGTGGGCGCCATTCTGGCTTCGGCGGCCTTGCTGGTCATGCCCAACGTTACGGCCTTGTGGATGGCGGTGGGAATGCTCTGGATCATGGATTCGAGCATTAATATTTCGATGGAACCCTTCCGGGCGCTGGTCGGCGACTTGCTGCCCTCGCAGCAGCGCACGACGGGCTTTGCGGCCCAGACTTTTTTCATTGGCGTGGGCGCGGTTGTGGCCTCGTCGCTGCCGTGGGTGCTCACCAACTGGTTTCACGTGGCCAACACGGCGGCGGCCGGCCTCATTCCGCCTTCGGTGCGCTACTCGTTCACCATTGGCGGCCTCATCTTCTTCCTGGCCGTGCTCTGGACCGTGCTGCGGACCAAAGAATATCCGCCCGAAAACCTGGCCGAATTTGAGGCCGAAAAAGCCCGGAGCGCCGGGTTTGCCAACGGCGTACGCGAGTCTTTTCTCGGCATTTTCGGAATGCCCAAAACCATGCGTCAGCTCGCGGTGGTGCAGTTTTTCTCGTGGCTGGCGTTGTTTTCGATGTGGATTTACAGTACGCCCGCCATCACCAGCCACATCTACCACACCACCGACACGACCTCCAAAATCTACAACCAGGGCGCCGACTGGGTGGGCATCTGCTTCGCGGTCTACAACGGCGTTTCGGCGCTGGCGGCGCTGCTGCTGCCCGTCATTGCCCGCGCCACCAGCCGCCGCGTCACGCACATGCTCTGCCTGGTAGCTGGGGGCCTGGGGCTGATTTCCATCTATTTTGTGAGCGATCCCCGGATGCTGCTCTTCTCCATGGTGGGCGTGGGCATTGCCTGGGCGAGTATTCTCTCGGTACCCTACGCCATGCTGGCGGGCGCCTTGCCCGGCAATAAAATGGGTTTCTACATGGGCGTGTTCAACTTCTTTATCGTTATTCCGCAGGTTGTGGCGGGCCTGATACTGGGCTATTTCACGAAGCACTTTTTTCACAGCGAGTCCGTCCTGACCCTGGTGCTCGGCGGCGTTTCCATGATCATCGCGGGCCTGCTCACGCTGCGGGTCGATGACGCCGACGATATCAGCCTGCCCCTCGCCGAGCCCGCCGAAACCCTCGGGTACGACGGGCCGGGCCGGGCCAATCCCCAGGTTTAAACCCTGGCTTTACTCGCTGTCGTCGGGCAGAATGTTGATATCCTGCACCAGCACGCGCTGCTCGATTTCCCGGCCCCGGCGGGTGTTGGCCAGGCCCCCGAGGGCGGTTTCCTTGTAGCGTGTTTCCATGGCCTGCCCCACTTCGCCGAGGGCCGCCACGCACTGATCGACGGGAATCACCGGGTCGATACCGGCGATGGCAATCTGGGCCGAGCTGAAAGCAATGGCGGCGGCCGAGGCGTTGCGCACCACGCAGGGCACCTCCACCAGCCCGGCCACCGGGTCGCACACGAGGCCGAGCATGCACTGAATGGTGACGGCCACGGCCGCAAACACCTGCTCGACCGGCCCGCCCAAACAGTACACAATGGCCCCGCTGCCCATGGCGGCGGCCGAGCCGGTTTCGGCCTGACAGCCGCCCACGGCCCCGGCCAGCGAGGCGTTCTGCTCAATAATAAGAGCAATGCCGGCCGCCACGAGCAGCCCTTCCAGAATCTGGCGGTCGGATAATTTATGCAGCTCCTGAATGGTGACAAGCACGCCCGGCAGAATGCCCGAGGCCCCGGCCGTGGGCGCGGCCACCACCCGGCCCATGCAGGAATTCACTTCTTTGGCCCCCAAAGCCCGGGTGATGAGCTGCTTAAACTCGGGTGAAAGCACGGTGACGGGCGAGGCCACAATCTTTTTCGCGCCGTTGTTGATCATGCCCGAGCGGGAAGTCATGTCGCCGGTCAGGCTCTCCCGCACGGCGTCGCGCATCACGTCGTAGGCGCGTTGCAGGCCGGTCCAGATCTCGTCCTCGGTGCGGCCTTTCTGTTCGATTTCGTAGTCGAGAACCGGTTGGTGGAGCAGTTCGCCGGTGGCGGCGCAGTGCGCTTGCCAGGAGGCGAAATCAGTAAAAAGCAGCGACATGGAGCGGGTGGGATGGGTGGAAAAAGAAGTAAACGCAAAGCCCCGGCCGAAGGTGTCTCCGAACCGGGGCTTAAAGCTACCGAATTGGCGCAGGGCCGGGGGAAAGTCAGGCGGCGGGCTGGCCGGCCTTCTCCGTCACCAGCTTGATGCTGGCCGAATTGATGCACAACCGCAGGCCGGTGGGCGCCGGACCGTCGGGGAATGCGTGGCCCTGGTGGGCGTCGCACACGTTGCAGAGCACTTCCACGCGGGTCATGCCGTAGCTGGTGTCTTTCTGGTAGCGAATGGCGCTTTCCTCCACGGGCTGGGTGAAGCTGGGCCAGCCGGTGCCCGACTCGAACTTGGTGCGCGAGTCGTAGAGCGGGGTGCCGCAGCACACGCAGGCATAGAGGCCGGCTTCGTGGGCTTCGCAGTATTCGCCGGTGAAGGCGCGCTCGGTGCCGTGCTCACGGGTGACGTGGTATTGCTCGTCCGTGAGCAGGGCGCGCCACTCGGCGGGCGTTTTATCCACGCGGCGGGGCGCGGGCGTGGGATGATTAGCGAGGCGGATAACGTCGTTCCAGGTTTGCATAAGTTGGAAGGCTGGGATGAAAATGAGGGGACCAGTAGTCGCTTAGCAAACGCCGGGCGGGGCCCGGAGGTTTGCCAGCGGCGCGGGAGTTTGCGGGCGGCTTACTGCCAGTCGCGCAGCAACTCCCGGGCCCCCGGCCACGGACCGTAGCCGCTGGCGGCGTTGATGTGGCCGGCCACGCCCAGATCCACGAACTCGCTGCCCCAGGCGGCGGCAAATTCCCGGGCGCGCGGCGCACTCACCCATTCGTCGTTGGTGCTGGCCACTACTTTGCTGGGAAAAGGCAGCCGCTGCAAGGGCATCGGCACAAAGCCCGTGGTGGGAAAGGCGGCGTACCGGGCGGTTTCCACGTCACTGGGGGCCACCAGCAGGGCGCCGCGCACCACCCGCCCGTACGTGGCGGCCCAGTGGGCCACCGTGACGCAGCCCAGGCTGTGGGCAATCAGGACCACATTACTGAGGTCTTCCCCAGCCAGGGCTTCCTCCAGAGTCGCCACCCAGACGCTGCGGTCGGGCGTTTCCCAGTCGCGCTGCTCGATGCGAATAAAGGCGGGATCATTACGCTCCAGATGGGTTTGCCAATGATCGGGGCCAGAGCTGCCCAGGCCGGGCACGATGAAGAAGCGGGTTGTTCTTTGCATCTTCAAAAGTAGCACTTCGCCTCCGCCTGTCCGCCCATGAAAATACTCGCCGCCGCCCAGATCCGCGCCCTCGACCAAGCTACTATGCAGGAGCAGGGCATCAGCTCCGCCCAGCTCATGGAGCGCGCCGCTGGAGCATTTGCCAAATGGTTTTTCGGTCACCTTGGCCAGGACGAAGCAGGCGAAGTCCTCATACTCTGCGGCCCCGGCAACAACGGCGGCGACGGCCTGGCCGTGGCCCGCTTGCTGCACCAGGCCGGCTACGCCGTGCGCGTGGCCCTGCTGCCGGCCGAAAAACACTCGCCCGACTGGCAGCACAACCGCCAGCACCTACCCGCCGCCGTGCCGGTGCGGGAGATGGACGCCGCCCACCTGCCCGCTATTCTTCCCGGTATCGTCGTGCTCGATGCCCTGTTCGGCACCGGCCTTACCCGCCCGCTGACCGGGCTGGCCGCCGCTCTGGTCGCGCACCTCAACGCCGCCCGCGCCCGCGTGGTGGCGGTGGATATTCCCAGCGGACTTTTTTCCGAAGCGCCCCAGACGGCAGATTGCGCCGTGGTGCGGGCCACCCACACCGTCAGCTTCGGGCTGCCCAAGCTGGCTTTTCTGCTGCCGCAGAATGCGCCTTTCGTGGGCGACTGGCACGTGGAGGATATTAACCTGAGTGAAAGATTCATTGCCGAAGCGGCCACGCCCTGGCATTATACCAACGCCCGCACCCTCACCGGCGCCCTGCCGGCCCGGCCCAAATTCAGCCATAAGGGCACTTTCGGCCACGGGCTGCTGCTGGCCGGGAGCCGGGGCAAGATGGGCGCCGCCGTGCTGGCGGCGGGCGCCGGCCTGCGCGGCGGCGTGGGCCTGCTCACGGTCCGGGTGCCGGCCGGGGGCGCCGACATCCTCCAGATCAGCGTGCCCGAAGCCATGACCCTGGCCGACCCGCACCCGGATTTTCTCAGCGAACTGCCCGACCTGCAGCCGTACCAGGCGGCGGCCATCGGCCCCGGACTGGGGCAGGCCGGCCCCACGCTCGCCGTGCTACGGCAGCTGCTGGCCGCTGCCGCGCTGGCCCCCGCCCGCCCCCGGCCCTTGCCCCTGATCATCGACGCCGATGCGCTGAACCTGCTGGGCCAGCAACGCGAGCTACTGGCGCTGCTGCCCGAAAACACCGTGCTCACGCCCCACCTCAAAGAGTTCGAGCGCCTCACCGAGCCCGCCCGCGACGATTACCACCGGCTGGAGCTGTTGCGCGAATTCGCCCAACGGCACCGCTGCCTGGTGGTGCTCAAGGGCGCCTACACCTGCTTGGCTACTCCCACCGGCGAGCTGCATTTCAACGGCTCCGGCAATGCCGGCATGGCCACCGGCGGCAGTGGCGACGTGCTCACCGGCCTGCTCCTGGCCCTGCGCGCCCATGCCCAGCTCCCCGCCTTCGACGCGGTGCGGCTGGGCGTCTACGCCCACGGCCGGGCCGGCGACCTGGCAGCGGTCCACACCGGGCAGGCGGGATTACTAGCCGGCGATCTCGTGCGCCACCTCGGCCCTGCCCTGGCAGAATTAACCGCCGGGGATGCGCTCCAGACTGATCCCGCCGCTTAGAAACAGCGGGCGGCTTTTAAGCGCTTATCCGAATGGGCGACAGGCAGAGCGCAGCGAAGCATCTCGCGTGGACGATTAATCAAAACGATTGAGTTTACTCGTCCACGCAAAATGCTTCGCTGCGCTCTGCATGACGAACGTGATTCCCTCTTCGGATAGACGCTTAAGCGCAATAACCAGTCGTACTGAAGCTGTTCAGGCAGTCACTTCTTCATTTGGATTCCCGCTTGTGGTTACAGATTAGTGAGGATTTTCTCGTTCGACGTCGGGCCTCATTCCCCGGCCTCACGGTAACACGTACCTCAACTCAAAAAATGTATATAAAATGTTTATCAGAAGCTTTCGCCCCCGACACCCGCCCCCGCCGCGAAGCCAGCCGCTTAAGTCATTACCCAAACCAAGCGCCCCATCAGCAGCTGGCGGGGCGCTTTTGCATTGAAGCGATTCGACAAGTCAACGATTCGGGCGGGCCGCGCCCAGCCAGTCAGGTAAAGACAAAATACGCCGCCGCCTGCACCAGCAGCAGCCCGTCGGTGAGCAGGGCATAGAAGTAGTCGCCCCGGGTTTCCCTGGCGGCCAGGGTGACGAGGGTGGTCAGCCCGGCCGGGACGAGCACGGCCCCCGGCGCGGCGCCCCTCCCCAGCCCCAGCGCCACCGAAGCGGCCAGCAACCCCAGCGCCA
>JAYWCH010000107.1:0-18580 GCA_043780755.1 Hymenobacter sp. | reverse complement strand
TCGACCGTGGCCCGGGGCAACTTTCTGAGCTTGTTTACCAGTGGCGCCCGGTTTTCCAAGTACCTGCGCTGCCTGCTGGTAGGTGTGCCGTTCTGGTTTCTGGTCGGGATTCTCATTACGCTGGCGCCTGAGTTTGGCAAGCACTTCAACCTCCAGGGGCCCGTTACGGGCGGGCTGAGCATCTTCTGGTGCTACTTCGGGCTCACACTCGGGGACTTCACCAGCGGCGGGCTCAGTCAGCTTTTCCGCAGCCGTAATAAGACCTTACAGGTCTTTATCATTTCCACCTCGGTGATGGTGGCCGTGTACCTGTTCGCGCTGCAAGGGGCCACGACCACGGCTTTTTACACCGTCTGTTTCTTTGTGGGCTACGCCGGCGGGTTCTGGGCGCTGTTCGTGACGGTGGCGGCCGAGCAGTTTGGTACCAACCTGCGTTCCACGGTGGCGACCACGGCACCCAATTTTGCCCGGGGCGCCACGGTCATTATTTTGCCCGTCTTTCAGGCCCTCAAGACGGTGCCCGCCTTGGGCATTGTGGGGGCGGCCGGCTCCATCGGGGCGGTGCTGCTGGTGCTGGCTTTTATCAGTGCCCGCACCCTGCCCGAAACCTACGGCAAGGACCTCGACTACGTGGAGGAAGACTAATCCCGCGGTGGTCGGGGCCACCCCTGAAACCAAAAACGGCAGCGTCCCCCGGGCGCTGCCATTTTTGTGCCCATTGGCGGCGCTACCCCGCCCGGCGCGGCCGGGGTCGGGATGGGGTTGTGGGATTGATTTTCCAGCCGGCAGACAATTGAATAAAAATCAATTTATCTATTTATTCGCTAAATTAATATAGATTTGCTTATCAGCTATAGCTTTTGGTTTCTTCTCCTGCTTATTTTCAGTTAATCTCCCAATGATCATCCCAGCCTGCCCCAAATGCGAATCTGTCGAAGCCACAAAGAGTGGTATAATAAGCGACCGACAGCGGTTTAAGTGCAAAGAATGCGGCTACCACTATACCGTGGCGAAAGTGGGTCGGGAGGTCAATCCTTACTACGTGGTGAAGGCGTTACAACTTTATATCGAGGGCGTGGGCTACCGCGAAATTGAGCGGCTGCTGGGTGTCTCGCACGTGAGTGTGATGAACTGGGTGAAGAAGTACGCCGTGCGGGCCCCGCGCCAGACCGATTATCATCCAACCTACAAGATCCTTACTCAGAATGAGTTATCGGAATTCTTTCAGGTGCCGGCCAATGTGAAAGGAGCGGGCGTTGTGGTGACGGAGCTGGGCGACAAATTTATGGTCATTCGCTGGGAGCGCTTCCGGGCGGGCTAGCCGGTTGAGCTATAGTGCCGCGTAAAACGATCACTGCGGATAGTTATTGACTTGGGAAAAGTGCTACTTAGCCGAATGAAATTTCCACGGGTCCGGTAGAACGGATCGGGAAAGACCTACTTCTCTTTACTAAACCCTTTTTTAGTTATGCGAAATAATTGCTACCGAATAGCGCTGGGCAGTCTGCTGCTGGCGGGTACCGGTTCGGCCTTCGGGCAGGTGATTGTGCCGACGCCCGGCACGCCCGCTCCGCCCGCCGCCCCGGCTCCGGCCCCCACGCCGCCCGCCGCCCCGGCTAAGTCGGCGCCCTACGGCGCCGGTTTGAAGCTGAACCTCTCGCCCGACGGCTCGAAGTACCTGCGTTTCATCGGCTGGACGCAGATCTGGGCGCAGTACAATGAGAACAACTCCAACACCCTGCGCAACGGCACGCCGAAGAGCGACCAGACCACGTTCAACATGCGCCGGACGCGTCTGATCGTGCTGGCTCAGCTCAATCCCCGGTTCCTGATGATGATGGACCTGGGCGCGGAGAACCAGAATGCCGTGAGCGACGGTGTGAGCCCCGACCCCAGCGGCCCGGGCAAGAAGCCCCAGGCGTACCTGCACGAGTACATCGCCGAGTATCGGGTGAATAAATACCTCAGCCTCGGCGGGGGCCTGAACTACCAGGTCGGCGTGTCGCGGATGACCGCCGCCAGCACGGCCAATATGCTGGCCTACGACGTGCCCATCGTCAACTTCCCCACCCTGGAGCAGAGCGATCAGTTCGGCTTCTACCTAGGTTTTTATGGTAAGGGCCGCATCGGCAACGTCGATTACCGCCTGGCCGTGGACGATGCCTTTCTCAGCAATGCCGCCAGCACCCCGGTGGCACTGAAAACTAACGCCGCCCAGTTCAACCCCCGCAATACCAACAAAATCTACCAGGGCTACGCCAGCTACGCGTTTCTGGAGAAGGAAAACAACCTGCTGCCGTTCACGACGGGCTCGTACCTGGGCACCAAGCACGTGCTGAACGTGGGCGCGGGCTTCCACTATAACGCCAACGGGACGTACTCGCGCGATGCGGCTTATCCGGTGTACACGCCGACCAATCCGGCCCCCGCGAACTTCGACCCGTTCTCGACCACCCGGACCCACGACATCAAGCTCTTCGGGGCTGATGTGTTCTACGACGCGCCGATTGATACGACGACTAATACGGCCCTGACCGTTTACGGCGTGTACTACAACTACGATTTTGGCCCGAACTACGTGCGCAACATCGGCATCCTGAACCCCGGCACCGGCTCATTCAACGGTATCGACAACAGCCTGCGCGGCAACGCGTTGCCACTCATCGGCACGGGCCACAGCTTTTATGCCCAGACGGGCTTGCTGCTACCCAAGAAACTGCTCGGTCCTAAAGCCCGCCTGCAGCCCTACGTGGCTTACCTGCGCAACAGCTTTGAAGGCCTGCGCGATGCCAGTGGCGACCGCAAGATCGTGAACGTCTACGATGCCGGCGTCAACCTGCTGCTCGATGGCCACAACGCCAAACTGACCCTCAACTACCGCGCCCGGCCCGATTTCAGCGATCAGGCCGCCACGCCCGCCGGCCCGATTCAGGTTAACAGCATGCAGTATCGTCCCGAAGTGACGCTGCAGGCCCAGGTGTATTTGTAGGATTACCGCATCCATTTTTGCCTTTTTGCTCCCCTCACATTTTCGCTGAAATAATATGGAACAGAGCTTGACAAATCCGCACGTGGCGGTAGAAGAAATTGCCCACGACAATAACACTACTTCGACCAGTACCATCTGGCAGGTGATCACGGCCTCGTCCGTGGGCACGGTCATTGAGTGGTACGACTTCTACATTTTTGGTTCGCTGGCGGCCATTATCGGGCCGGTGTTGTTTGGGCAATCCGGCGACATTACTAAGTCATTGCTCGGGGCGCTCGCCGTCTTCGGGGCTGGTTTTGTGGTACGACCATTCGGGGCTGTTTTCTTTGGTCGGATCGGCGACATGATCGGTCGGAAGTACACCTTCCTGGTCACGCTGCTAATTATGGGTGGCGCCACGTTCATCACTGGTTTGGTGCCCAGCTACGATACCATCGGCATTGCGGCGCCCATCATTGTGGTGATCCTGCGTTTGCTGCAGGGCTTGGCGCTGGGCGGCGAATACGGCGGGGCGGCCACGTACGTGGCCGAGTATGCCCCCGACAATAAACGAGGTTACTATACCAGCTTTATCCAGATTACGGCCACTGGCGGTCTCATTCTCAGCATCACCGTGATTGTGCTCACGCGTAAATTCATGGGTGAAGTAGCGTTTAAAGAATGGGGCTGGCGTATTCCGTTCCTGCTCTCCGGTTTCCTGGTAATAGCTTCGTACTACATCCGTCGGAAATTACATGAGTCGCCGCTGTTTGCCAAGGCCAAAGCCTCAGGTACGACCAGCACCAGCCCGCTGCGTGATTCGTTCGTGAATCCCGTTAACCGTCGCCTCGTGCTCATCGCGCTGTTTGGCGTGACCATGGGCCAGGGGGTGATCTTCTATACCAGTCAGTTTCAGGCGTACACGTTCATGAATAATGTGCTTAAACTCGACATCGTTGATTCGAGTATTGTGCTCGTCGTATCAATGCTGCTGGCCACACCGCTGTTCGTGTACTTCGGCTCGCTTTCAGATCGCATTGGCCGTAAGCGTATTATCATGACGGGCATGATCTGTGGAGCGCTCTTCACCATTCCGCTTTTCTATGGCATCAAGGCTTACGCTGGCCCGCTGACCCAGATGGTGCCCGCTACCGTGGACGCCGCCGGTAAAGTCGTGCCGGCCGTGATGAAAGCCTTGAGTCCGAATGTGCCGATGATGATTCTGCTCACTTTCTGCTTGGTCGTGTTCGTGACGATGGTATACGGCCCCATCGCCGCCTACCTGGTAGAGCTATTCCCTACTAAAGTTCGCTATACCTCGCTCTCGGTGCCTTATCACATCGGTAATGGAGTATTTGGAGGCTTCGTGCCGCTAGTGGCTACATCCATCGGCGTGTGGGCGGCGGCGCAGCCGGCCGGTACTTTTGCCAAGGAGCACAGTAGTCTGCTTGGTCTGGTGTATCCGGTCACGATTGCGCTGATCTGCTTCGTCGTGGGCATGGCCCTGATGAAGGACGTGCGCAATGTGAAACTCATGGACGACGAGCCGGCGGTCAAGGCCTAAAGCCCGTCCCGCGAAGCTTGTCTGAGTTCGAAAAAGCCGCCGGTCCATTGGGCCGGCGGCTTTTTCCTTAAATTGAAGGGCAGTGCGATCCGGGCGGGCGCTCCGTCTTTCAGTGCCTAACGCCCTTTTTTATGCTTCCCCGTCCGCATCCCAAGCCTGAAGAACCGCGCCGGGGGCAGCAGCTGTTGTTTCTGACGGTGCTGTTCGGGGGGCTGCTGAATTTCCCGCTGCTGGCCGTGTTCGATCACGACGGCCGCGTCGGCGGCGTGCCAGTCCTGTATCTGTACATCCTGCTGACGTGGGTGCTGCTGGTGGGACTCACGGCCTATCTGGTGCGAAAACCGCACGAGGAATGAGGAATTAACCCCGCCCGGTCGCTCTCGTCCCCGGGCGTTTGCCGGTCCGTCTTTCGTCCTCAGCTCTGCCTATTAAATGTCCAAACTGCTCGTCATTGCTTTTTCGTTCGGCTACCTGGCCCTGCTTTTCGGCGTGGCCTACGCGGCGGAGCGGCGCTCGGCCGCCCGTAAAAGCCTGGTGAGCAATCCCTACGTGTACGCCCTGAGCATGGCGGTCTACTGCACGGCCTGGACCTACTACGGCAGCGTGGGCCGAGCCGCGACCCACGGCCTGGAGTTCGTCAGCATTTACCTCGGGCCGACCTTGCTGGCCCCGCTCTGGTGGCTGGTGCTGCGCAAAATCATCCGGGTGTGCCGGCAGCAGCGGCTCACTTCCATCGCCGATTTTATCTCGGCCCGCTACGGCAAAAGCGCCGCGCTAGGCGCGCTCGTGACGGGGGTCTGCGTGCTGGGCATCGTGCCCTACATCGCCCTGCAGATCAAAGCCATCGCGGCCTCGTTCGTGACCATAACCGGCAGTGGGGCGGGGGAGTCGGGTCCGGCCGCTACTACGGCGCTCTACACCACGGGGGCGCTGGCGGTATTCACCATTCTGTTCGGGGTGCGCTCGGTGGAGGCCACCGAGCGGCACGAGGGCATTGTGCTAGCCGTGGCGGTCGAAAGCGTCCTCAAGCTGGTGGCGTTTCTGGCCCTGGGTCTATTCGTGACCTTTGGCCTCTTCAAGGGCTTTGGTGATGTCTTCGATCAGGCGGCGGCTGTGCCGGCCCTGCGGCAGCTTTTTACCCTGCGCGGTTCGGGTACGAGCAGCGCGGAGTGGTTCACGCTGCTGCTGCTGAGCATGTCGGCGGTGCTGCTGCTGCCCCGGCAGTTTCAGGTGGCCGTGGTGGAAAATGTGGATGAAAACCACCTGCGCAAGGCCATGTGGCTGTTTCCGCTCTACCTCATCATCATCAATATATTCGTTTTGCCGATTGCTTTCGGCGGGGTGTTGCGCCTGGGCGTGCGGCCCATCGACGCCGATACGTTTGTGCTGGCGTTGCCCCTGGCGGCGGGGCATTCGGGGCTGGCGCTATTTACTTACCTGGGTGGCGTATCGGCGGCGAGCAGCATGATTATCGTCGAAACCATCGCCCTGAGCGTGATGATGAGCAACCACCTGCTCATGCCCCTGCTGGTGCGGGTGCCGGCGGCCCGGCCCGCGCTGCAAACCCGCTGGTTTGCCTACCTGGGCCGGGTGGCGCTGGAAAGCCGTCGCCTGGCCGTGGTGCTGGTGCTGCTGCTGGCCTACGGCTACTACCTGATAGTGGGCCAGCAATTGCCGCTGGTCAATACCGGGCTGGTGTCGTTCGCCGCGGTGGCGCAGTTTGTGCCGGCCGTGCTCGGCGGGCTGTACTGGAAGGGCGGCACCCGGCGCGGGGCCACGGTGGGGCTGCTGGCGGGGTTCGGCATCTGGTTTTTTACGCTG
Source organism: Hymenobacter sp. (assembly GCA_043780755.1). GTDB lineage: Bacteria > Bacteroidota > Bacteroidia > Cytophagales > Hymenobacteraceae > Hymenobacter. The sequence goes on along the minus strand of JAYWCH010000107.1, from coordinate 12,227 downwards.
GTGCTGCCCTCGTTCATCGGGCCGGGGCGGTTGCCCGATTCTATTCTCACGCATGGGCTGGGGGGCTGGGCGGGGCTGCGGCCGTTGGCTTTGTTCGGGCTCGATGGCCTGGATTATCTCTCGCACGGGCTGTTCTGGAGCTGGTTTTTTAACATCGGCTGCTACGTGGGCATCTCGCTGGCCGTGCCACCCACGGCGCTGGAGTTGCGGCAGGCCGATGTTTTCGTGGACGTCTTCAGCCGGCGGAGTCTGGCCGAGGAAGTGGCCGGCTGGCAGGGACAAACCCCGCTGCCCGACGTGCGCGCTCTGCTGCTGGGCTTTCTGGGAAAAAAGCGCACTAATCAGGCCCTGCGCACTTTCGCTATTCGCTTTCCCGACGCGCTAGGCTTGCAGCCCGAACTGCCCGCCCCGCCCCATCTGCTGGCCGCCGACCCGCGCCTGCTCACCTACGCCGAAAAGCTGCTGGCCGGGAGCCTGGGCCCGGCCTCGGCGCGGCTGCTGGTGGCTTCGGTGGCCGGCGCCGAGCAAATCAGCTACGATAATGTGGTGGGCATTCTCAAGGAAAGCCAGCAGCTGCTGGAAGCCAACCGCCAGCTGCAGAAGCAATCGCGCCAGCTTCAGCGCCTCACCGAGGAGTTGCGGGCCGCCTACGAGCAGCTTCAGGCCCTGGACCTGCGCAAGGACGAGTTTCTCTACACCGTCACCCACGAGCTGCGCACGCCGCTCACCAGCATCCGGGCGCTGGCCGAGATTCTGGCCGATAACCCCGAGCTGGCCGAGGGGGAGCGCCAGCGCTTCCAGCAGACGATTATCCGTGAAACCGAGCGCCTTACCCGCCTCATTTCGCTGGTGCTGGATCTGGAAAAATTCGAATCCGGTCAGGCCACGCTGGCGCGCGAGCCCGTGCCTGTAGCTGGCCTGTTTGAAGAAGCCGTGGACGCCGTGGGCCAGCTCCTGCGCGATAAGCACATTGCCCTTGACCTGAGCGTGCCCGCCGATCTGCCGGCCCTTTCGGCCGACCGCGACCGGCTGATGCAGGTGCTGGTCAATCTGCTTTCCAACGCCATCAAAGCCTGCCGGGGCGATGGGTCGGGGCGCATCCGGCTGCGTGTGGCCGGCGCGCGGGCCGGCGCGGCGCTCACCCTCATTGTGGCCGATAACGGCAAAGGCATTGCTGCCGGCGAACAGGAGCACATCTTTGATAAATTTTTCCAGGCCCGCCACCAGACCACCCGCAAGCCCGAAGGCACGGGCCTGGGGCTGGCTATTACCCGCAAAATTGTGGAGCTTCACCGCGGCCGGCTCTGGGTGGAAAGCCAGCCCGAGCAGGGCGCCACGTTTTACGTGGAGCTGCCCGTGGCCGGGGTCGCCGTTCCCGTCCCCTAACCCGAACTTTCTCTCTCTACCTCCTTCTGATTGCCTATGAAAACGCCTTCCATTCTTATTGTCGATGATGAACCCAATATTGTGATGTCGCTCGAATTCCTGATGCGCAAAAATGGCTACCAGGTCGGCATTGCCCGCAACGGCACCGAAGCCCTGGCCGCGATTGCCCAAACGCCGTTCGACCTGGTGCTGCTCGATGTGATGATGCCCGATGTGGATGGTTATCAAGTGTGTGAGCAGCTGCGCCAGCGGCCGGACCGGACGGGGACCAAAGTCATTTTTCTTTCCGCTAAAAGCCGCGATTCTGATATCCGCAAGGGCTACGAAGTGGGGGCTGACCTGTATATTACCAAACCCTTCAGCACCCGCCAGCTGATGGAAAAAGTGCGTGAGCTGCTGGTCGTAGCGGCTTAGCCAAACCCGGCTGGCCGCGCCGGCCGGCCCGAATTTCTCCATTCCTCAATCCCACCCTCATGAAGACCGCCTGCTCGTACGCCGCCACCCACGCCGCCAGCCTGGCCGACCCTGTGGGGTTCTGGTCGGCGCAGGCCGCCCATCTTCAGTGGGATAAGCCCTTCACCGAGGCCCTGAGTCAGGATGCTAACGGCGCCTACCGCTGGTTTCGGGGCGGGGAGCTGAACACTTCGTTTCTCTGCCTCGATCAGCACGTGCAAACTGGCCGGGGCGCCCAGGCGGCGTTGATTTACGACTCGCCCGTGACCAATACGGTGCGCTCGTACTCCTACGCCGAGCTGCTCGACCTTACGGCCCGCTTCGCCGGCGGCCTGCGCGAAATTGGCGTGCAGCTCGGCGATCGGGTCATTATCTACATGCCCAACCTGCCCGAGGCCGTGGTGGCCATGCTGGCCTGCGCCCGGTTGGGGGCGATTCATTCGGTGGTCTTCGGCGGCTTTGCCCCGCAGGAGCTGGCCGTGCGCATCGACGACGCCCGGCCCCGCGTCATCGTCTGCGCCTCGGGCGGGATGGAATTCGACCGTATGATTCCCTACAAGCCGCTGGTGGATGAGGCCATCAGTAAAGCCAAGTACCCGCCGGCCCACGTGGTCGTGCTCCAGCGCGATTTCGTGACCGCCGAATTGCAGCCCGGCCGCGACCTCGATTTTCAGACCCTGCTACGGGCCGCGCCGGTGCCGGCCGTGCCAGTGCCGGCCACCCATCCGCTCTATATTCTCTACACCAGCGGTACCACCGGGCGGCCCAAGGGCGTGGTGCGCGACCACGGCGGGCACGCGGTGGCCCTGCGCTTCAGCATGGAAGCCATCTACGACCTGGAACCCGGCGCGGTGATCTTCACCGGTTCGGATATCGGCTGGGCCGTGGGGTGCAGCTACATCGTGTACGCGCCGCTGCTGCGGGGCTGCACCTCGGTGCTTTTTGAGGGCAAGCCCGTGCGCACGCCCGACGCCGGCACATTCTGGCGCCTGGTTGAGCAGCACAAAATCCAGGTCCTGTTTACCGCCCCAACGGCGATCCGGGCCATCAAAAAAGAAGACCCCGCCGGCCTGCTGGCCCGCAAGTACGATCTGAGTTCGCTGCGTCACCTTTTTCTGGCCGGCGAGCGCTGCGATCCGGCTACTTTCACCTGGGCCGGCGAGGTGCTGGGCGTGCCGGTGGTGGATCACTGGTGGCAGACCGAATCGGGTTGGCCCATGATCGCCACGCTGGCCGGGCTGGAAGGAATGCCTCCCCCCGTGGCCGGCAGCGCCGGCTTCCCGGTGCCAGGCTACGACGTGCACATTCTCGACGAGGCCGGCCAGCCTGTGCCCGCCGGTACCACCGGTCTGGTGGCGGTAAAGCTGCCCCTGCCCCCCGGCTGCTTCCCCACGCTCTGGAACGACGAGGCCCGCTTTCACGAAGGCTACATGGCCACTTTCCCCGGCTACTACCTCAGCGGCGACGGTGGCTACCGCGACTCCGACGGCTACTGCTACATCATGGGTCGGGTTGATGACGTGATCAACGTGGCCGGGCACCGGCTTAGCACCGGGGAGATGGAGGAAATTCTGGCCGCCCACCCGGCCGTGGCCGAATGCGCCGTGCTGGGCATCGTTGATCACCTGCGCGGGCATGTCCCGATGGGTCTGGTTGTGCTCAAAGACGGGCAGACGATCGGGGAGGAGGCCCTGGAAAAAGAGCTGGTGGCGCAGGTTCGCGCCCGCATCGGGGCGCTGGCCTGCTTCCGGCAGGTGCTGGTAGTGGCGCGTTTGCCTAAAACCCGGTCCGGCAAAATCCTGCGCAAAACCATGCGCCAGCTGGCCGACGGTGAACCATTTGCCATGCCCCCGACCATCGACGACCCACTCATCCTGACGGAAATCCGCGATGCCTTGCAGCGGCGCGGGGTGGGCGTAGGCTTTGAAGCCGCCCGCTCAGCCTAAAGTCCCGGCCAGCGATTTGCCTTTTGTTACTTTTTGTGTTTAATTGTTCACCATTTTTTTGCCATGCATTCCCGGATCCGTACCCTCGAAGAATACCACGTCGATTATCAGCAATCCATCGAAGATCCCGATGCCTTCTGGGCTGCGGCCGCCGAACCCTTCACCTGGCGGCGCAAGTGGGACACGGTGCGCGGCGGCGAGTTTTCGCCGGCCGGCACCAGCACCTGGTTTGAGGGCGCCCGCCTCAACATTACCGAAAACTGCCTCGACCGCCACCTGGCCCAGCGCGGCAACAAGCTGGCCATCATCTTCGAGCCCAACGACCCCAAAACCCGCCACCTGCGGCTGACTTACCGCGAGCTGCACACGCAGGTCTGCCAGATGGCCAACGTGCTGAAAAAGAACGGGATTGGCAAAGGCGACCGGGTGGTGCTCTACCTGCCCATGATTCCGCAACTGGCCATTGCCGTGCTGGCCTGCGCCCGCATCGGGGCCGTGCACGGGGTGGTGTTTGCTGGCTTTTCGGCCAATGCCATTGCCGACCGGGTGAACGACGCCGAGGCCACGTTCATCATCACGGCCGACGCCCTGGAGCGCGGCCCCAAGCAGATTCCCGTCAAGAGCGTGGTGGACGAGGCCCTGGTGCATTGCCCGTCCGTGCGCCGGGTGCTGGTGGTGGAGCACACGGGCTGGCCCGTGGACATGCAGGCCGGCCGCGACGTCTGGTTTCACGAGGAAGTGCAGGACGTGGCCAAAACTTGCCCCGCCGAAGAAATGGCGGCCGAAGATCCCCTGTTTATTCTCTACACCAGCGGCAGCACCGGCAAGCCCAAGGGCGTAGTGCACAGCCAGGCCGGCTACATGGTCTGGGCCGACTACACGTTCCGCAACGTGTTTCAGGTGGAAGAAAACGACGTGTACTGGTGTACGGCCGACATCGGCTGGGTCACGGGCCACACCTACGGGCTCTACGGTCCGCTGCTGGCCGGCGGCACCACGGTCCTGTTCGAGGGCGTGCCCACGTTCCCGTCGCCGGGCCGCTTCTGGGAAGTGATTGACAAGCACCACGTCACCATTTTCTACACCGCGCCCACCGCCATCCGCTCGCTGATGGCCGCGCCCATCGACCACGTGCTGGCCTACTCGCTGAGCAGCCTGCGGGTGCTGGGTTCGGTGGGCGAGCCCATCAATGAGGAAGCCTGGTATTGGTACCACCAGCACGTGGGCAAGGGCCGCTGCCCCATCGTGGATACCTGGTGGCAAACCGAAACCGGCGGCATCATGATTTCGGCCCTGGCCGGCATCACGCCTTCGGTGCCGGCCCGCGCCGGTCTGCCGCTGCCGGGCGTGCAGCCCGTGCTGCTGAACCAGGATGGCACCGAAATCGAAGGCAATGAGCAGGAAGGCTACCTGGCCATTAAGGGTAGCTGGCCGGGCGTGATCCGCACCACCTGGGGCGACCACGAGCGCGCCCAGCAAACGTACTTCACGCCTTATCCCGGCTACTACTTCACCGGCGACGGCGCCCGCCGCGACGAGAAGGGCCTCTACCGCATCATCGGCCGCGTGGATGACGTGATCAATGTATCCGGCCACCGCTTCGGCACGGCCGAAATTGAAAACGCCATCAACCAGAGTGATTACGTGGTGGAAAGCGCCGTGGTCGGCTACCCGCACGATGTGAAAGGGCAGGGGATTTACGCCTACGTTATCTGTCCGCAGGGGGTCCCCGTCACCGATCTCGAAATTCAGATGGCGGAAGCCAGTATTATTGAATCCGTGGTGGCCGAAATCGGCCGCATCGCCAAGCCCGATAAGATTCAGTTCGTCTCGGGCCTGCCCAAAACCCGGTCCGGCAAGATCATGCGCCGCATCCTGCGCAAAATCGCCGAAGGCGAAACCAGCAACCTGGGCGACGTCACGACCCTGCTCGACCCGCTGGTGGTAAACGAGATTCTGGCCGGAAAAAAATAATTCGGATCTGTATTTGCCCCCAAAAAAAGGAGTAGCGCCACGTTGGCGCTACTCCTTTTTTTGAGTTTAAACCGATTCATAACCGCCTCACTTACTGAATCGAACTGCCCTTACAGATACAGCCGGAAAGTTGTCCCCTGGCCTTCCTGGCTGGTTACTTCGATGTGGCCGCCCTGGGCGTGCACCAGGCGATTGACCAGAAACAAGCCCACGCCCGTGCCGGTGGCGGCCTGCGGGTGAAAGCGGCGGAAGAGCTGAAATAGCTCCAGGCCGTGGCGGTCGAGATCGATGCCTAGGCCATTGTCCTGCACTTCGAGCACGGCCTGGCCGCCTTCGCAGTGGGTGCGCAGCCAGATCTGGGGCAGGCGGGTGGAGTGGCGGTACTTGATGGCGTTGGCCAGCAGGTTGAGCAGGATGGTGCGCAGGTTGCTGCGCACGTACTGCACCTCGGGCAGGGCCGCGAAGTCGACGTGAATCCGGGCCTGGCCGAGCTGCACCTGCGGGCCGAGGGCCAGGGCTACCTCGGCCACGAGCGTCGTGAGTACGACCGCTTCCGTCACCTGTTCGCTGGTGGCGCGCTCCACTTGCACCACGGCGGCCAGGTCGGAAATAGTGGTGCTCAGGCCGTGCAGCGAGGCATCGACCAGCCGCAGCACGTGGGCTTCCTCGGGGTCGTGGAAGGTGGCGGTGCGTCGCAGCTCATCAAAGAGCCCGAGCAGGTTGTTTACCGGCTGCTTGAGGTCGTGTGAGGCGGCGTACACGAAGTTGTCGAGGTCGAGATTGGTCCGGGCCAGCTCGGCGTTGGCGGCGGTGAGCTGGTCGTTTTTATAGTTGATTTCCCGGCGCGTTTCCGTGAGCGCGTCGAGCGAGTCGCGCAGCTTGTGGTTCACGGCGTGCAGCTCGTTGTGGTAGCTGGCCACGTATTGCCGCCACTCGTTTTTCTCAATGGCGTGGCGCACCGTTTTATACAGCAGCTCGTGGTCGAAATGCTGCTTGACCAGGTAGTCGAGGGCGCCGTTGTTGAGGGCGCGCACGGCCAGCCCCTCGTTGCCGCCGCCGGTAATCATGATGACGCACAGACTATCGGTCGGGGCCAGTTGGATCAGCTCTGTCAGCAGGTCCAGGCCGTCGGTATCGGGCAGGTTATAATCGAGCAGGACGCAGTCGGGTCGGTGGGTGCAGAAAAGCAACCGGGCTTCCTCCCCCGTGGCCGCTTCGCTGAACTCGAGCCGCTCGTGGCCGGCGTGCTTACTCAAAAACCGCTTGTACAGGGCCCGGTCCTGTTCATTGTCGTCAACGAGTAAAATTCTTTTCACCAGCCTGATTTTAGTGCTCTTGTGGTAACTCCGAGGTGTCGAGCCAATACTGCATGGTGAGCCGGATTTTCTCCTCCAGGACGGCGTATTCAATTGGCTTGGTAAGGTAGCTGTTGGCCCCCAACTGGTAACAGTATTCAATGTCGCGCGCGCTCGAAGAAGTGCTGAACACGATGACTGGAATAGCCTTGAGCTTCGGATCTTTCTTCAGGGCTTCGAGTACTTCGCGCCCGTCGGTGCCGGGCAGGTTCAGGTCCAATAGCACGATGGCCGGCAGGGTCTGGGGCCAGTCTTTGGCCCTGCCATAGCCCTGGAGATACTCCAGGGCCTGGTCCCCGTCTTCGCATCTCACGACGGGATTGGGGAGCGCCTGCCGGCGGAAGGCCCGGCTGAGCGCCGTAAAATCTTCGGCATTATCCTCCACGACGAGGATAGGTTTGAGGCTATTTGCAATCACTTAATGATACTTCGGGAGGGTAAAATAAAACGTGGCCCCCAGGCCGGGAGTAGACTCCAGCCATAAGTTGCCGCCGTGCCGTTCGACCATCTTCTTCGCTATTGCCAGGCCCGCCCCCGTACCGCCGCCGTACTTCTCCTGGGTGTGCAACCGCTTGAATAGCTTGAAGATGTTGCCGTGGTGCTTGGGATCAATCCCAATACCATTATCCTTTACGTACAGTATATAGAAATCGTTGATATTTTCGGTGGAAACCGGCGTATTGCCGCCGCTGCCATCCGCCAACAGGCCAACCGTGATGGTCTTAACGGACTTATCGTTATACTTCATGGCGTTGGTCAGCAGATTGTGGAAGATCTCCTGAATCCGGATCAGATCGCCCCGCACAGGGGGCAGCGGGCCGATCACGGTGAGCGTGGTGTTGGTCTGTTCCAGGCGCGGCTGGAGCAGATCGGTCACCTCGACCAGCAGCTCGTCCATGTCCACGGCCTCCATGGCCAGCTCGGTGCGGCCCACGCGCGAGAGCTGAAACAGGGATTCAATCAGTCCTTCCATGCGTTGGCTCAGGCGCACGAGGGTGTTGAGCTTGTGCACGCCGTCGGCATCGAGCCGGTCGGCGTAGTCTTCGAGCAGAAACAGCGAGTAGTTGTGAATGCCGCGCAGGGGCTCTTTCAGGTCGTGCGAGGCCACGTAGGCGAACGAGTCAAGCTCGTCGTTGCTGCGTTCGAGCTCGCTGTTGAGGCGGCTCAGGCTCAGGGCCCGGGCCTGCAGCTCGTTGAAGACCTTGAGCCGGATGTCGTAGATGTGCAGGCGAATCTCGCGGGCCGCCTGAATTTCCATGGGTTTCCAGGGCACGGCGGTATCTTTCACCAGCTGCTTCCAGGCCTCGAACGACTGCCGGGGCGAGAGGAAAACCCGCCCGTCGACCAATGTCCGGGCTTTTTCCTGCATACCGGCCCAGGTTACGACCTGCACCACCTCGGGCCGGAACCAGAGCAGGTAATTGCCGGGCGTATCGGTGAGCGAGGCGGCAATGATACCGCTGGCCGTAGCCTGGAGGTCAAGCCCCGCCGGATTGAGGCTGGCATAGGAGCTGGTGGAGAAAATATCGGCCCGGGCATTCTCTGCCAGCCAGGCCGCAATTTCCCGGATCTGGGCCGGCGTGGGCGTCGCGCCCATGGTCACCACTTCGCCGTCGAAGCAGACGGCCGCCCCGCCGCAGTCGAACAAGTCCATCAGACTGGGCGTCTGCCGCAGGCCTTCCACGAAGTTGTCGTGACTGGCGATATTCTCCATCAGCCGGGTCTGTTGTTCGTGAATGCGCAGCTGGGCCTCGTCGTCGTCGTGCTGCTCCTTGCTGGCCAGTAGTGCCGAGAACGTCTTGCCGATAAACTGGCACAGCTCGCGCAGCTCGAAGCTGATCAGCCGGGGCGAGTGATGGTGGCAGGTCATCATGCCCCAGAGCCGCCCGTTCTGAATAATAGAAATGGTCATCGTGGCCGATGTACCCATGTTGCGCATGTACTCCAGGTGTAGCGGCGACACGCTGCGCAGCACCGCGTGGGTCATGTCGGGTGGGCGGTTGGTGGCCGGGTTGTTCACCGGCACCATCGGCACGGGCTTGTAAGTGGCGGTGGGAATAAAGCGCAGCCAGGTTTTCAGGTACATGGCCCGCGCCTGTACCGGCACGTCCGACGCCGGGTAGTGCAGCCCGAGCCAGGGCGGCAGGTCGGGACGGATATTTTCGGCAATAATTTCGCCGCTCTCGTCGGCCTCAAAGCGATAGATCGCCACCCGGTCGAAGCCCGAGATGGCGCGCACCTGGTCCACGGCGTGCTGGCAGAATTCGAGCACTTTGCCGGCGGCCAGCATATCGCTCAGGGCCGCATTCAGGAATGGTAAGTCCAGCGGCGGCGTGTCGGATTCCGTCACCGGCTCAAACTCCAGCCACAGCAGCTGGTCGTAGCGGTGCATAATCATTTTGTAGAACGGCTGGCCCGGCACCTGTTCCAGGCGGGCGCCCAGCAGCTTGGGCGTTTCGGTGAGCGTGGCCAGCAGCGCCTCCACTTCGGCCAGGCGGTTAGGCCCCAGCAGCTGGTCGAGGCCCTTCTCCAGTAGGTCCTGGGCTTCCATCCCAATCATGGCCCCGGTGTTGGCGCTGGCCTGCACAATGCGGTGGGTCTGCTCATCCAGACACAGCAGAAAGCCGTGGGGCTGAATGGCCCCCGGCTGGTGAATGGCTTCCAGGTCGCAGTTAGTCAACATCCGGGCGATGGTGAGCGGCTGCCCGTCGGTATAGCTATCTTTCACTATTGATTGATCCACGCGTCGAGTTGTTTAAAAGTAAAGGTGGCCGAAGCCACAATGTCATCCGGATTGGTCGTCGTGCCCGCCTCGGTCAGGAGCTGGCAAAAGGTCTTCCAGCGCGGGCCGGTGCCCGCGCCATAGCCCGTAAAATAGCCGCGCAGCTCAATGCCAGCCTGGGCCAGCTGGCGGGTAATGACCTGGCCGCCCAGCGTGGACCCTTCCACCACGTACATCGCGCCCAGCAGCTGGGCCCAGGTGTGCAGCGGCGGCATGGCCGCGCACAGCGGCAACCCAGGGGCCGCGGCCGGCCGCTGCAAATCGATCGGAATCAGGTGGGCGCGGAAACGATGGTCTACCTCCCAGGCCGGGGTGAAAAGGGCCTGATGGGCCCGCAGTGCCGTTTCGTAGGGCGCCAGAAAGCCGTACATCCGCTCCAGGAAATGCGTGGTGGCGGCGGCGCTCAGCGTGCCCGCCGCGAGCGCCTGATTGAAAGCATTCCGTTCGAGCGCATCGTGATAAGGGCGGGTTTCAGTGCGCAGGCGCAATAGCAGGGAGGGTAGTTCGGGAGCACTCGACACGGTACGGACGGGGAAACGGGGAAGAAATCTAACAAAGTAACAGACCGGGAATCTAAGAAGTAAAGAATAAGCAATTGTATTACAGTTTAATCATATATATAACTAAATACTGTATAATAGAAAAGCACTGTCGGCCCACTACGTCAGTGGGCCGACAGTTAACAGCATGGCTCGCTCAAGTGACCAGATTGCGGCCTCGGCGCCCATCCGCCGCGTTTCAGGCAAAAACTTTCACGCGCTCCCCCGGGTGCCTGGTCCGCAAATGCTGCCGGATAATCTGTTGCGTATCCTTATTGTCGGCGTACGTCCGAATCACCTCGCGGAAGTCGCACAGCCGACGGGCGGTAAATGTTTCATCCACGTAGGCGAAGCCCCGGTAGCGCCCGTTTTCAACCAGTACCACAGTCTTTTCCAGCTCCGTGCGGCCCGCGCCGATCACGACGAACGTTTCGTGTTCGTAGCTAATGCTGTCGATGGCCTCGTCCACGCGCTGGTTGTAGGTTTCGGGGCTTTCCTGGCCCACGCAGGCGCCCAGGCAGCGGTGCACCTGGAAGTCGAAGCACGCGCCGGGCGTTTTGTAAAGCCCGCAGAGCTTCTGGCAGAGGTTGAATTTGGCCACCTTGTGGTAGAGAAACCCCTGGGCCTTGTACTGATTGCCGAGCGCAATGATGGGAATCTCGGCGTTGCGGGCGTCGGCGCGGCCGTAGGCCAGGCGCTTGTAGCCCTGCTCATCCAGCCGCAGGTAGATGCCGGCCGGAAACACCGAGCGCCGCTGCGCCCGGTTATAAGTCGGCTTAAGCTGCTTGATCAGGTGCGACTCGTAAAGCAGCGCCACCAGCTCCGAACCGGTCAGCTCCCAGGTGATATCGGCAATGGAGTTCTTAAATTCCAGGCTCTTGCGCGACTTGACATCGACCGCAAAATGCTGCTGAATGCGTTTATATATATTAATGCTTTTGCCCACGTAGATCACCTCGCCGGCTTCGTTGTGGAAGTAGTACACGCCCGTGGCCTGGGGCAGGCTGGCCACCAGCGCCGCCGACACCAGCGGCGGCATCAGCGCCGTGCGGATGGCTTCCTGCACGGCGGCCACGCGCCGGGGCGAGGGCTTTTTGGCGGCGGCGTCGGGCCGGCGACCGGCGGGGGCCAGGGCATCGACCCGGGCCAGGGTTTCGGCCGGCAGGGCGCCCGCCGGCGCGTCCGCATCGTCCTGGGTGATTTTCAGCAACCGGCCAAAGAGCAGGGCGGTGGCGTGGGCATCGCCGGCGGCGCGGTGCCGGCCTTCGAGCGGAATGCCGATGCCCTGGCACAGCTTGCCGAGGCTGTAGCTGGGCTGGCCGGGAATGAGCGAGCGGCTCAGACGCACCGTGCACAGGGTTTTGCGGGCGTAGTTGTAGCCCAGATCGGCAAATTCTTTTTTCAGAAACGAGTAGTCGAACCGTACGTTGTGGGCCACGAAGACGCAGCCCTCGGTGATTTCCACCACTTTACGGGCTATTTCGTGGAATTTGGGCGCGGCACTCACCATGTCGTTGGTGATGCCGGTGAGCTGGCTGATGAACGGCGGAATGGCCCGCCCGGGGTTGAGCAGAGTGGTGTACTCATCCACAATTTTTTCGCCATCATGGATGTAGATGGCAATTTCAGTAATGCGGTCCTGGGTGGGCTGCCCGCCCGTGGTTTCAAGGTCAACGATGGCGTACAAATCGGGCGCGGGAAAGTGGTCAGAAGAAAAGCCAACAAATTTAGCCCCCCGGAAGGTTGCAGCCCCGCCCGCGGCGGCCGGCCCACCAAGCCCAAAACCCTGAAC
>JAYWCH010000106.1:0-3977 GCA_043780755.1 Hymenobacter sp. | reverse complement strand
CCGCCCCAGAAGCCGAGCAGGTTCATGTAGTGGTAGGCGCGCAGGGCGCGGGCCTGGGCCTGGGTTGCGAGCTTGGGAAAGGCCGGATCGGTGATCTTTTCGCTCTGCTGCAGCAGGTAGTTGGCCCGGTTGATGGCGACGTAAATCGCGTTCCAGGTGTTGCTGATCTGCACGTTATCGGAGGAGATCTGATTGATGCCGATCACGCCGTAGGTGGTCACGAACGTGCCCACTTCGCGGATATCGCCCGCAACCAGATCGGCCATGGACGGGAAGGCGATGCCGTTGTAGTCGCTGGCCTGGACGGCGTCGTAGGCGCCGAGCAGGCCGGCGGCGGCGTCTTCCTTGGTGGTGAAGCCCGTGTCGGAGCCCACGCTGTTCGACGGATCCACATTCACCGCCTTATCGCAGGCGCCCACGCTCAGGCCCAGGCTCAGGAGCAGGGCCGAGCGGGTGGCGAGTTGCCGAAGATTAATTAGTTGCATAGTTGTAGGAAGTCAAAAAGATTAGAAGCCCAGCGAAACCCCACCGGTGATGGTGCGCGCCTGCGGATAAGTGAAAAAGTCCGTGCCCGGCGAGGTATTGGCCGCCTGGGAAACGCCGCTGAACGTGCTCACTTCCGGATCGAGGCCCGTGTATTTGGTGAACGTGAGCAGGTTCTGGGCTTGGGCGTAGATGCGCACCGTGCGCAGATGCGCCCGGCTGGTGAGCGTGGCCGGCAGGTTATAAGCCAGGGTCAGGCTCTTGAGGCGGGCGTACGAACCGCTTTCCAGGAAACGGTCGGAAGTACGGTTGTTCTGGTTCGGATCGCCGTAGACGGCGCGGGGAATAGTGGTGTCAGTGTTGGTCGGCGTCCACCGGTTCAGTACCGCTGCATCCTGACCGTACACGCTGCTCATGCCCTGAGTGAAAGCGGACGAGAAGTTGAAGATGCTGTTGCCCACGTTGTACTGCACCAGGGCGCTGAGGTCGAAACCCTTAAAGTGGAAGGTGTTGGTGATGCCGCCGTAGTACTTGGGCTGGGCATTGCCCATGATTTCCTGGTCGGCGGGCGTAATGCGGCCGTCCCCGTTCAGATCCTTGAACTTAATGTCGCCGGGGCGGGTCAGCGTCGACTGGTAGGTGGCCGAAGCCGAGCCCGTGGCCAGGCGGGCGGCGGCATCGAGAGCGTTGATTTCCTCCTGGCTCTGCAGGATGTGATCGACCCGGTAGCCGTAGAACGCGCCCAGCGGCTGGCCCACAATGAGGCGGCTGGCAAAGCCGGCGGCCACGCCCGTGGGGCTAAGGTCGGAAAGCTTCGTAACCATATTGCGGTTGAAGCTGATGTTAAAGTTGGTTTCCCAGTTAAAGCCGCCCTGCTCGTGGCGGACGTTGATGGTGGTCAGGGCGAATTCCAGCCCTTTATTTTCGATGTTGCCCACGTTGGCGCTGTAGCTCAGAAAGCCGGTGTCGGCGCTCAGGTTCTGGCTCAGCAGCAGGTCATCGGTTTTGCGCTGGTAGATATCGGCCGAGATATAGAAGCGATTTTGCAGGAAAGCCAGGTCGATGCCGACGTTGGTCTGGCGGGTGCGCTCCCACTTCAGGTTGGGGTTGGCCAGCTGGCCGAAGGCCAGGCCGCCCTGGTCCAGGTAGTTGGCGCCCGGGTTGATCAGGCCGCGCGAACCGAAGTTGGCCAGGGGCTGATTGCCCGTTTCGCCGTAGCTGCCCCGGATTTTCAGCTCACTGATCACCGTCTGGTCCTTGAGGAAGCTTTCCTCCAGCACGCGCCAGCCGGCCGAAACGGCCGGGAAGTAGCCCACCTGATTGTCCTTGCCGAAGCGTGAGGACTGGTCGCGGCGGATGGATGCTCCGACCAGGTAGCGGCCTTTGTAGGCGTAGTCGGCCTTAGCCAGCGTGCCAAACAGGGCATTGCCGGTCGAGGTCGAAGTGGCGGCCGTCTTGGTGGCGCCCGCCGAGAGCTCCCGGATGGCATTGCTGGGGAAGCCCGTCACCTGCGAATAGATGTCGCTTTCGGCATCCCGCTGGTATTCAGCCACCACCAGGGCGGTCAGGCTGTGGTTCTGGCCAAAGGTCTTGGCGTAGTTCAGGGCGCTGATGTGGTTGTAGTTCAGGTCCTGGAGCGTGGCGGCGGTGGCCTGCCCGCGCACGGCGGCGCCGGCATTGGTCAGCGTCGAGTAGAAGCTGTCGTCCCGGCCGTAGGTGTAGTCGATGCCGAAGGTGGCGCGGTATTTCAGGTTTTTGATCAGCTCAAATTCCGTGTACTGACTACCAATCAGGCGATTGTTGGTGCTGCGGATGAAGGGCTCCTTGGAGGCAGCGACCGGATTTTCCAGCGAACCGGACTTGAAGTACGTCCCGTCGGCGTTGTAAACGGGCAGGTCCGCGGCCGTGAGGCGCGCGGTGGTCAGCACGCCGTAAATACTGTTGTCGTTGTTGATGCGGTTGTTGACGCTCTGGCTCAGGCCGATGGAAGTACCCATGCGGACTTTGTCCGAGAGCTTGTTATCGAGCGTGATGCGCGCACTGCCGCGATTAAAGCCGGACCCAACAATGGTGCCCTGCTGATCGAAGTAGTTCAGGGCCACCCGGAAGCGGCTGGCGTCGGAGCCGCCCGAGAACGTCAGGCCGTAGTTGTTGATCGGGGCCGAGCGCAGGACCTGATCAGCCCAGTTGGTGCTGGTTGCCGAGCTCGGATTCTGAAACTGGCTGAGCGGGCGGATGGGATTGCCGGCGGGCGTCACGTACGACACGACGCCGTTGACCGGGGCGCCCACGTCGCCGGGGCCGTAGATGTAGGCGGCCAGGTCGGCATTGGTGCCGAAGACCATGCCGAAAGCCGGGTAGTTCCCATTGGCATTGGCCGGGTAGCGGTTGGCCGCCGCGTCCAGAAACAGCTGGGTTTGCTGGGCGCCGTTGATGATCTCGGGGCGCTTCCACACCGACTGGCTGCCGGTGTAGTAGTCGAGGTTGATCTGAGCTTTGCCGGCCTTGCCGCGCTTGGTGGTCACGAGCACAACGCCGTTGGAAGCGCGGGAGCCGTAAATGGCGGCCGCGGCGGCATCCTTGAGGATTTCAATCGACTCAATGTCGTTGGGATTGAGGTCGTTCAGGCCGTTGGTAAGCTGGTTGCCCGCGCCCAGCTGGGTGGTATTACCCGTGTTGATGGGCAGGCCGTCGACCACGTATAGCGGCTCGTTGCTGGCGCCGATGGACGCCGCGCCGCGAATCCGCACGGAAATGCCCGAACCCGGCGTTCCCGAATTCTGGCTCACCTGCACGCCGGCGGCGCGCCCTTGCAGGGCCTGGTCCACCCCGATCACGGGCTGGTCCTTGTAGTCAGCAGCCTTCACCGAGGTGATGGAGCCGGTGATATCCCGGCGCTCCTGCTGCGCTCCGTAGCCGGTCACGATTACTTCGTTGAGCTGCTTGTTATCCGCCGCCAGGGCCACGGTGAACTGGGACTCGGTCCCGATGGCTACCTCCTGCGACGTCATTCCGACGGAGCTAAACACCAGCGTGCCACCCGATT
This sequence comes from Hymenobacter sp., assembly GCA_043780755.1. GTDB lineage: Bacteria > Bacteroidota > Bacteroidia > Cytophagales > Hymenobacteraceae > Hymenobacter. The sequence continues at coordinate 448 of JAYWCH010000106.1, read as the reverse complement.
GGGGCGCCAGCATGGTAAACTTGCCATCGGCATTGGTGGAAATCCCGTTGGTCGTGCCCTTGAGCAGGACGGTAACGCCGGGCAGCCCTTCGCCGGACTTTTGATCGGTCACCCGTCCGGAGATGGAGCGCGTCTGCGCCATCGCCCCGTGCAGAAGGGTAAACATGAGCACCAGGCTCATGAGTAGGAGTTTCTTCATGTGTAGGAGGTAAAAATTAGGAAATGGGTGAATATTATTTTTCAAAAATAAGATATTTAAAATATATTAACTGAAATATATTTTAACGATCATTAATTAAACACAATACATCTTGTTTTTGCGACGAATAAGTGCTGATTTCTCGGTAGTCGGTCACAAAAAAAGTCCCCGGCCAAGCAGGCCGGGGACTTCTGGGGGGTAGCCCGTACGCGGCGTTTTTAGATGACGCGCACGCGGACCAGGGGCGGG
>JAYWCH010000105.1:0-12007 GCA_043780755.1 Hymenobacter sp. | reverse complement strand
TGTTTGCGCCCATCGGCAAGGGCCAGCGGGGCCTGATCGTGGCCCAGCCTAAGACTGGTAAAACCGTTCTTCTCCAGGAAGTTGCTAATGCTATTTCCGAGAATCACCCCGAGGTATACCTCATGATTCTGCTCATCGACGAGCGGCCGGAGGAAGTGACCGACATGGCCCGCACCGTGAAAGCGGAAGTGCTTAGCTCGACTTTCGATGAAACGGCCGACCGCCACGTGAAAATTGCCGAAATGGCGCTCGACAAAGCCCGTCGGCTCGTGGAGTGCGGCCACGACGTGGTGATCCTGCTCGACTCGATTACCCGGCTGGCCCGCGCCTACAACACGGTGCAGCCCAGCTCTTCCCGCGTGCTTTCGGGTGGTATCGACGCCGGCGCCCTGCAAAAGCCCAAGCGTTTCTTCGGGGCGGCCCGCAACGTGGAAGGCGGCGGCTCGCTCACCATCATTGCCACGGCCCTGATCGAAACCGGCTCCAAAATGGACGAGGTAATCTTCGAAGAGTTCAAAGGCACCGGCAATATGGAATTGCAGCTGGATCGGAAGCTGGCCAACAAGCGCGTATTCCCGGCCATCGACATCCCCGCTTCCGGCACCCGCCGCGAAGACCTGCTCATGAGCAAGGACGAACTAAGCCGCGTGTGGGTACTCCGCAAGTTCATGTCGGACATGACCGCCACCGAGGCCATGGAATTCCTCAAGGACCGCATTAAAGGCACCAAGGACAACGAGGAATTCCTCATCTCCATGAACGGCTAAGCTGCGCTGACCCGGTTACAAACGAAAAGCCCGCTGCAGTACTGCAACGGGCTTTTCGCATCTAATAATTAACCGGATCGGATATGGATAAATAACGATTGATAAGATATAAATATCAAATACTAAACTTCATTGCTCTTCATAAAATTCAATTCGTTGGGAAAGAATCCAGCCGGGTTCAGACCAGCTAGTCCGAAAACCCCGCCGGTATCGCGCCAAGGCCCTATTCTGGTTGGAATTAAATAACTGCTGCGCCGCCGAACGTTGCGCTGCCGGCGGGCCAGCAGCTTAAGCGGCTTCAGAAACGCCCGTTTCCCCGGCCGGCCGCTGATTTGGGATGCTCCATCAGTTAAAAAAAGCTCCGGAATCGCCGCCGGCTTGCCGGGCGAGGGCCAATCATCCGGTTACTTTGTGCCAATGCAACCCACGCCCACCAATCTAACCGAGTTACTCTACATCCACGATCCGCTCTGCGGCTGGTGCTACGGCCTGAGCCCGGCCATCAATCAGCTTCAGGAGGCGTTTGCGGGTCAAATTGAGGTATCGGTTTTGTGCGGTGGCATGGTGAAGGGCGCTGATGTCGAGCCTATCGCCGCCCGCTGGGATTACCTGCAGCAATCGCTCCGCGACGTAGAAAAAACCACTGGCGTGCAGGTTGGCGCCGCTTTCCGGGCTTTGGGCGAAGCCGGCCGCTACCGGTTCGATTCGGAGCCGCCGAGCCGGGCCATTGGTACTTTTCGCCAGCTTACCCAGGATCCGGGCCGCACGGTGGCCTTCGCCCACGCCGTGCAAACGGCCTTTTTTCGCGATGGCCGCGACCTGAACGATTCCGCCACTTATGACGATCTGCTGCTTCTTTTTGGCGTGGCCGAGGTCGAGTTTCAGCGCTGTTTTACTTCGGCCGAGATGGTGCGGGCCACGCAGCAGGAGTTTGCGGCGGTGGGCCGCATCGGCGTGCAGGGTTTCCCGACCGTCGTGCTGCGGCTCGGGGAGCAGGGCTACGTGCTGGCCCGGGGCTACCAGCCTTTCGAGCAGCTGCGCCAGGGGCTGGAGCAGCTGCTCTGGGAAGAGGGTGGGCGGTAGGGGGCGTCAGCGCAGGCGCACGGTTTGTTTTTTCAGCGGGGACCAGGCCAGCTGGCGCTGATCCTCTTTGCCTTTCAGGTAATCGAAGCGGATGGCGTCCGGGCGCTGCCGCAGATCATTCCAGGTGGCCTGGTCGAGGTTGGCGACGTGGGTCGGAAAGGGCGCCGGCCGGCCCACGGCGGGCACGTGGAACTGGGCGGGCTGGAAGAACTGATCGATGCGCCGCCGGACGAAGGCCGTCCGTTCGGCGGGGGTGACGGTGGGCGTCTTTATCTCGTAGACGAGCGCCGCTTCCAGATCGGGCTCGGTGAGCATTTCGCGAAAAATAACCTGGCCGTCGGGGTCAGTGATAGTGAATTCGCCGGTTCCCGTGAGTACCGATTCCCCCCGGAATACGAGTTGGAAAAGATCGGCCGGCCCGGCGGGCCGGCTGAAATTACGGCGCTCGCGCACGACGCGCAGCGTGTCGCGGAGGGCCGACACGGCTTTGGCGCGGGCGGTATCGGGCGCGGGTAGCGCCTTGGAATTCCGCTTCGGCTGGTCCGTGGCGCGGGAAATAGTGCCCTCGTTAACGGCCGAAGGAGTGGAGTTACAGGCTGCTAAGAGCGGGATTAACAGGAGCGCGGCGAGACGCATAGAATGAGGGGTTGGAAGAGTGATTCTGCGACGAACCTGCGCAGAACAAGGAGCTAAGCAACTTTAAGTTACCACATTCTTCCGTTAAGCCCGGCTACCGCCACAGCAGCATGGCCACAAAAGCGGCGCTCAGGCACAGCGACGAAACCTGATTCATGCGCATGGTGTGCTCAAAATCGGCCGCCGCCTCGTCCCGCCACACCAGCCAGACCCAGCGGCTGAAAAGCGCCACTACCGGCCCCGTAGCCACCAGAAAAATAACCAGCGGTCGCCATTCCTGCCGCAGCCAGTAGGCCAGCCCCAGCCCGGCGGCCCCCGCCAGCAGCCCGCCGGCCGCAAACACGAACGTCCCCCGAATGCCCAGCCGCAGGCTCAGCGTGCGGTCGCCGCGCCGGGCGTCTTCCTCGTGCTGATACACCTGGGTGAGCGGGTAGGAGCCGCACAAAAATAGGGAGCTGACCAGCGCCAGCAGCAGGTTGGTTTTCTCAAAAAGCTGGGCCGGGGTGGCGCCTACGCCCACCTGCGTCATTAACAAAGTGAATCCGCCCTGAAAAATAATGACCACCAGTGTGCTCAGCAGCGGGTATTTTTTCAGGCGGATTCCCTCGTAGCTATACGCTTTCGAAACCAGCAGATAAACGATGATCAGCCCGGCAAAGGGCGCCGAGAGGAGTGCCGCGCCCACCACGGCCAGCGCATCGAAGAGCCACACCAGGTGCAGCAGCTCGGGCGTCACTTTGGGGGGCGCTTTGAGGCCGCCGATGCTGCCTTCATCCCGGTCGTAGTAGGAATTGTAGCCGTTGGAGGCCGGGTAGGCCAGCAGGTGCAGCACCACGAAGACGCCCACGGCCCGCCCGCCGCTCCACGGCCCCCGCAGCGCACTCAGCCCAAACCAGAAAACCGGCATGAGGTAGATGGAAAACGGGATGCGCAGCAGCGGCAGCGCGCGCCGGTAAGCGGTCAGGGACATGGGGCGAATGTAGCGGCGATTGGCGTTTTAAACGGGACCGGCCCGGGGAAGGCGAAGCGCCCACGGCGCTTTATTGGGGCCAGCCGATCAGGTAGGTTACCTGCGGGCCCCACCAGTGCCGTTTCTTGCCGGCTTGCCAGGCAAACCGGCCGGCGGGATCGGCCTTTTGGGCCAGGGCCAGCAGCTCGGCGGGCGAGTACAGGCGCAGCAGCGAAACCGACCCATCCCAGATGGTGCAGAGCGGAATGATGGGAATCAAATAAGTAAACACCAGCCGGCTCAGTCGGAAGGGCCGGAAAAATGGCGTGAGCAGCAATTGCGCCGCCGGCAGCGCCGTCCAGGCCAGCAGCAGCTCCCACCAGTGCTTGCCCGCGCCTTCGAACACGCCGATGCCGGTGCCGGCCCGCACGGCGTCGCGCAGCAGCGCCTCGGCCGGGCCGGGCGGGAAGTGGTGGAAAGCCGAAAAAAGAGTGCGAAACCCCGCCAGGTGCGCGGGCACGGCCAACGCATCAACCGCCGCCGCTTCATAGCTGATCGCGCCCCGGGTGCGCCGGGCAATATCGGCCCAGGCCACCGGCTGCGGATACAGATCGGTCAGGGTGATGGTGGCCGTGGGCTGGCCCTGGGTCCGCAGGGCGGCCAGGACGGTTTCGGTGCCGCCGCCAGCCCCGGCACCCAGCTCCAGCAGGGCGGTCTGGCCGGTGCGGCGCAGGCCCTCGGCCAGCAGCGGCGCAATGGGCCGGTAGGTGCCCAGCGCCGAAATCATGAACCTTAAATAATCCATCATCCCGGCCCGGATAACGGCCGGAAACCAGGGTAGATCTTCAAATTCAAACAACCGGAGGCGGAGGCGCATGGCTCGGGATACGCAGGAGGACGATGATTCAGCGACTTTGACAATCAGCAGCGCGCTTTGTTGGCCGGGCCGGGCGGCGCGGCCGTTCTCAAAGGTGCCGCCGGCCGGTTGTGTTAGCAATATTAATTATTTTTTACTTAAATAATTATATTATTATTTATGACGAATTGGCGCGTTGCGATGATTATTGCTGCCGGCTTCAACGGCGGGGAAGCTCCGGCCGGCCGGCCCGGCCGGAGCGGGCGGGCGGGATTATCGGCTTCTTTAAGCGCGCTGGGCGCTGTAATGACGCTTGTCGGGCAGTAATCGGAAGCCGCATTGTTTCGGAAAATAAGGCGAATAAGCCCGGCCACTACTGCGCTAAAAGTAGTGAGCGTGAAAAGGCCGGAACTTGAAATAGTGACTTGTCCGGGTTTATTTATTAGCTTGGCGGCTCGTTGGGCTTCCCCGGCCGGAGAAAGTCTTACCACGGTTTCCCACTTGTTCTGCTCTATGGCCCGTTCGCTGCTGCTGGTTGTGCTCTTTGTTGCCTTGCTGCTGGAGTTGGCCCTGGCGGGGGGCGCGTTCTTCGTTCCGGCCTTCACTCTGACGCAATTTGGGGTGAAATACGGCCCGGAAACTGCTTTCCTGGCTTATATCGTGGCGTGGCTGCTGCTGTTTGTGGCGTTGGTAGCGGCCATTGCGCTGGGGCAGGTGTGGCAGCGGCGCCCCAGCTACGCCACGTGGTGCTATCTGCTGGGCCTGTGGTGGATCGGGATTGGCATTGGGATTTACCACGTTTTCGGCAAGCCCGACAATCTGCTGCTCGATTCGCTCAAAGGGCTGCTTATTATCATTCTCACCTGGCGCTGTCAGGCCACGCACGTGATGAAGCGTCGTTACTAGCCGATAATCAGTATCTTGGCTGACCTTTCGCCTTTCCATTACTTTCCGCCTCATGTCAGTTTCGCCCCTGCATCCGGTAGCTGCCGTTCCGATGCTCACCCGCCTGGGCCGGGTGCTGGCGGGCATCCAGGCCCTGAAGGAAACGGCCAGTATTATCTTTCTGGGTCTGCCGTTAGTGCAGGCGTCGCCCATGCGGCTACTTTCGGCTTTGCCCGGCGTACTGCTGTATTTGCTGCACTGGCACCTGGCGCTGGGGCGGGCCGGGCGGGTGCTGGCCACGGCCGTCTGGAGCCTGACGCTGCTCGATGAGCTGTGGGGCTTATTTCTGTTTCAGGAGCTGGATTCGCCCACCCGGGGCCAGATCCGGCTTTTGCACTGGAGCTATTTTCTGGGGCTGAGCATTATCCTGCTGGCCCTGGGCGAGCTGGCTTGGCACTGGACCGGGCACCGCAGCCGGATCCGGCGGGCGGTCCGGCCGTCGGCCCCGCCGCGCGGCTGAGGTGCGGCGGCGGGCGGACTACGCTATTTTAAGCCGGACGCTCAGCGGCTGATTTTTGGGCCGGGGGATTGGTATCTTTGCCCTTCTTTCCGGCGGGATTTTTAACGCCGCCTTCCACTTGTTGCCTTCGCATGGCTGATCTAAACCCGCCTGTTTCTGCTGCTGCCGGTCCCAAAACCAACCCGCCGCGCCGTCGGTGGTCCCTGCGGGCCAGCAGCTGGGCGTGGGTCGTATTCGGGCTGCTGCTGATTTTTTTCCTGGTGTACCCGGCGCTGGTGAGCATGAATTTCATGTTTCTCTTCGGCAAATCCCCGAGTTTGTCGGACCTGGAAAACCCCAAAGTGGAGCAAGCCTCCGAGCTCTACACGTCGGATGGCGTGCTGATTGGCAAGTACTTCCGCGAAAACCGGGCGCCGGTAGCTTTCAAGCAAATGTCGCCCCTGCTCATCAAGGCGCTGATTGCGACCGAAGACGTTCGCTACTACAAGCACTCGGGCATTGACTTTACGGCCGTGCTCGGCGGCTTCTATTCCTCCCTGCGCGGCGAGAAGCGCGGCGGCTCCACCATCACCCAGCAGCTCGCTAAAAATCTGTACAAAATCCGGCAGCAGGAGAGCCGGGGCGGCCTGGGCTACATCCCGGTGGTGAGTACCATTGTGGCCAAAACCAAGGAGTGGCTCACCGCCGTGGAGCTGGAGCGGCGATACACCAAGGAAGAAATTCTGCGCATGTATTTCAATACCATGGAGTACGGCTCCAGCGCGTTCGGCATTAAAGTAGCGGCTAAAACCTTCTTCAATACCTCGCCCGACAGCCTTCGGCCCGAACAGGCGGCCATGCTGGTGGGCGTACTCAATAACCCGACGGCCTACAATCCGCGCTTTCATCCGGCGGCGGCTTTGCGGCGGCGCAACGTCGTGCTCGACCGCATGGCCCAGGCCGGGGCCTTGTCCAAAGCCGAGGCTACCGCTCTCAAAGCCCGGCCGGTGACGCTGGACTACCACGTCGATCGCCACATCGACGGGCCCGATACGTACTTCCGGGGCGCCATCAGCCAGTTTGTGAACCAGTGGTGCGACAGCACGGGCCACGACATGTACCGCGACGGCCTGCGCATTTACCTCACCATCGATTCGCGGATGCAGGCCCACGCCGAGGAGGCCCTGCACGAGCGCATGAAATCCCTGCAGCGCACCTTCGATAATTTTTGGCGCAATAAGGGCCAGAATCCATGGGTCGATGATCAGGGCAATGAAATTCCCGGCTTCATCGAAGCGCAGATGAAGCGTACCGAGAGCTACAAGACCCTCGCTAACCACTTCAAAAACCAGCCCCAGCGCCTGGATTCGGCCCTGCACGCCAAACGCCCGATGAAGGTCTTTACTTGGAAAGGCGACGGCGAAACCACAATGGTGATGTCGCCGCTCGATTCGCTGGCTTATTACAAGCACTTTCTGCAGGCCGGCATGATGAGCATGGATCCGTTCACCGGGCAGATCAAAGCCTGGGTGGGCGGGTTGGACTACCGCTTTTTTCAGTACGACCACGTGAAGCAGGGGCGGCGGCAGGCCGGCTCCACCTTCAAGCCTTTCGTCTACCTCACGGCGCTCGACAACGGCTACTCGCCCTGCGATCGCATTCAGGACAAGCGCGTTACCATTAAGTACGTGGAAAACGGCAAGCCCATGGAGTGGCAGCCCGATAACGTAACCCGCGAGTACACCGGCCTCAATATGACCCTGCGGCACGCCATGGCCCGCTCCGTAAACTCCGTCACGGCCCAGCTGACTGAGAAAGTAGGCTGGGCCAACGTGGCCAAATACGCCCATAAAGTGGGCATTACCAGCCCTTTGCTGGCGGTGCCCAGCATTGGTCTCGGCTCGGGCGGCGACGTGAGCGTGTTCGAAATGGTGGACGCCTACAGCACGTTTATGAACACCGGCTTTCGCTCCGAGCCCCGGCTCGTGACCCGGATTGAGGACCGCAACGGTAATGTTATCAAGCAGTTCGATCCCGTGCAGCACCGCGCCATTCCCGCCGAAACGGCCTGGCTGATGACCTACATGCTGCGCGGCGGCATGGAGGAGCCCGGCGGTACTTCCCAGGCCCTGTGGGAATACGACCTCTGGCACAACGACAACCAGATCGGCGGTAAAACCGGCACCACATCCAACTATTCCGACGGCTGGTACATGGGCATGACCAAGGATCTGATGACCGGCGTCTGGGTGGGGGGCGAAGACCGCAGCATTCACTTCACCGGCTCGCAGCAGGGCGAGGGCGGGCGCACGGCGCTGCCCATCTTCGGTAAGTTTATGGAGAAGGTGTACCAGGATAAAGAGCTGGGTTACACGCCTGGCCATTTCCCCCTGGCCACGGTTAAAATCAGCAAAAAATACAACTGCGTTTCGCCTAGCGAGCCGCGCCGCCGCGCCGCGCCCGTCGATACCATTGCCGCCGACAACCTGCTCGAACGCGTAAACAGCGGCGCGGCCCTGCCGGATAGCTTGTAAGAAGCTCAGACGACTCCAAGCCGAACCAATTATTCCGCTCCGTAGAGCGCAGTCAGGGCCTCGTGCAGCTCCGGATATTCGAAGGTGAAGCCCTGATCGAGGACTTTCTGGTCACTCACGTTCTGGGAGGCCAGCACGATTTCGCTCATTTCCCCCAGCGCCAGCTTCAGGCCGAAGGCCGGCACCTTGGGCAGCACCAGCCGCCGGTGCAGCACCTGCGCCAGCGTCTCGGTAAACTGTTGATTGGTAACCGGATGCGGCGCCACGGCGTTGTAGGCGCCGTGCCAGCTCACGTCCTCTAACATGGCCATAAACAGGCGGCAGAGGTCGTCGAGGTGAATCCAGGACATGTATTGTTTGCCGCTGCCCAGAGCGGCGCCCGCGCCCAGCTTCATGGGGCGGGCCATCTGGGGCAGGGCTCCTCCGGCGGTGCTGAGCACGATACCAATGCGGGGAATCACGGTGCGGATGCCCAGCGCCGCGATGGGCGCGGCGGCCAGCTCCCACTGCTGCGAAACCTCGGCCAGGAAGTTGTGCGTCGAGACGGCCGCGGGCGTGTTCTCGTCCACCAGCCGGTCGCCGGCATCGCCGTAGAGGCCAATGGCCGAGGCCGAAATAAATGCCTGAACGTGGTGCCCCGGCCGGGCCAGCTCGCGGCTGAGCAGGGCCAGGCCGCCCAGGCGGCTGGTCATAATGTCGCGCTTGCGCTCATCCGTCCACTTGCCGTCCGAGACGCTGGCGCCGGCCAGGTTCACGATGTAATCGGCGTAGGGCACGGCCGCTTCGTCGATGGTAGCGGTGCGCGGATCCCAGCGGAAGCTGCGGAAGTGGCTGCTTTTGGCGGGCTCCCGACTCAGCAGGGCCACTTCGTAGCCGGCATCGATCAGCATTTCGGCGAGCCGGGTGCCAATGAGGCCGGTGCCGCCGGTGATAAGGACTTTACGCGGGGATAAATCGGTCATGGAAATTCGCAGTAGTCAGAACCACCTGGTCGGCAGTCGGATCGCAAAGGTCGGTTACGTTGGCGCATCCAGGCCACTCGCCGAAGGATGGCCGGGGAGGAGCGGGAGTTTATCGGTCCGGCCTGCACCCGTAAAGTGCTACTTCCCGATCTGGCGCAGAAACTCCCTCCGCAGCGACTCATCGGAGGCAAAGCGGCCGCTGTACTCGCTGGTCAGGGTCGAGCTGCTGGTGTCGTTCACGCCCCGGCTCATCACGCAGAGGTGATCGGCTTCGATGAGGATGGCCACGTCGTCGGTGTCGAGGCATTGCTTCAGCTCCTCGGCGATCTGGCGGGTGAGGCGCTCCTGCACCTGTGGGCGGCGGGCGTAGTACTGCACCACCCGGTTTAATTTACTCAGGCCCACCACGTTGGCACCCGGCAGGTAGGCCACGTGCGCCTTGCCGATGATGGGCACGAAATGGTGTTCGCAGCACGAAAAGAGCGTAATATCGCGCTCGACCAGCATCTGATGGTACTCGTAGCGGTTCTCGAACATGCGCACTTCCGGTCGGTTCTTCGGGTCGAGGCCCTTGAACCATTCCTGCACGTACATTTTAGCCACCCGGTGCGGCGTGCCGGCCAGGCTGTCGTCGGTCAGGTCGAGGCCCAGCTCGCGCATGATGGCCTCGAAGTGACCGGCAATGGCGGCAATTTTTTCTTCGTCCGACCGGTCGAAGGCATCGTCGCGCAGAGGGGTACGCAGGCCAGCGGGCAGGCGCGCATCAGGGGCAAAGGCCAAGGCGAGGCCGGTAAGGTTATCCATGATATTCTACAGAGTTGCGGTCCGTCTCAAAGAGCGTGACCGAAAGGACGAGGCTGGCATCCAGGTGCGCACGCAGGCGCTGCCAAATTACGATCGCAATATTTTCGGCCGTGGGATTGAGCGTTTTGAACTCTTCAATGTCCAGGTTTAAGTTGCGGTGATCGTAGCGATCCAGCACTTCGGCTTTGATGAGGTTGCTCAGGCGTTTGGTGTCGTACACGTATCCCGTTTCCGGGTCGACGGGGCCGGTCAGGCGCACGGTCAGGTTGTAGTTGTGGCCATGATAGTTGGCGTTATTGCACTTGCCGAACACGAGCTGGTTTTGCTCGGCGCTCCAGGCGGGATAGTGCAAACGGTGGGCGGCATTGAAATGCTCGGTACGGCAAACAGTTACTTGCATAGGGGCATACAACTGCTGCCATGTGAGCTTTGTTACACCCGCGCTTATTCGGCCTGATCACGGGCGACTCGCGGGCCGGGCAAATTGGAACTTAAAAAAGTAATAATATGAAGTAACTTATAAAAATTGGCTTATTTCGAAAAAACAGGCACAGCGCAGAAATTGCACGGAATAAAGGGCCTAAATTTGAAATGCTAGACAACAGCACTCTTATCAAAAGTTTTTTGTCCACTCATCAGCCGAGTTCTCATTAACACTAGTTTTTACGTTCATGAAAAAAACCTTATTCATCCTCCTCTTTGTGTGCCTGGCTACTCTGGGTAGTCACGCGCAGAAATCTCCTGTGGACGAGGCCGATATGTCCATCAACAGCATTCCCCGCAAAGGACAGCGGGTGAGCATGCAGCTGGATAACCGCCGCGTGGAAACGGCCTGGATCAAGCAGCTTAACGAAAAATTTGGTAGCAAGCTGAAGAATAATAAAGGAGTGCTGACCATGGATGGCGTTGTAATTGAGGAGATTGCGCCCAATCCCATTCGCGTCATCAGCAAAGTAGAAGCCTCGCCGACCGGCACTACCGTGTGGTGGAGTATCGACCTGGGCAACGCCTACCTGTCGAAAGAAGCCACGCCCGTGCAGTGGAAATCGGCCGAGAAGTACCTGAAGGATTTTTCCCGCATGATGTACCGCGAGGATCTGGTGTCGCAGATTGCCGACGCCGAACGCGCCTTGGTCGCTTCGCAGAATAGCAATCAGGCCGTTATTGACAAGCAAATCTCCATCAAGCGGGATGTGGAAAAAAATAAGGCCCGCAAGCTCGAAATCCAGCAGCAGCTCGCCAACAACGCCGCCGAATTACAGCAGCTTAACAACCTCATCGACCTCAACCTGAAGGAGCAGGAAGCCGCCCGCAACGACATTGTGAACATGCGCCTGGCCTTGGAATCGGTGAAAGACCGCATGAACAAGATCGAGTAGTCCGCCCAGCCGCCCGCTTTTAGTTGGGCAGCCCTGAAAAAACCCGCCGACCCCGGCGGGTTTTTTTATTGACCCTGGGCGGCCAACCCTGCGGTGGAAAACCACGTTGGTACCAACGGCAGTGCCTTTTGCTGTCGATTATCTAGCCACGTTTTACCCATGGAAAAGAAAGAAGTGCAACATCAGGTGCACCTGGATGGCGCCATTCACCTGCTCACCGGCGACCTCACGCAGGAAACCGACCGCGCCGGCCTCGACAACCAGTTCCAGCGCTGGATCGAAGATCTGAAAGCGGCTAATAACCCGGCTTTCCACCAGCTCGTCGTCGATCTGCAGGCGCTCAAGGCTCACTTCGGCAGCGGGACGCTCGACGGGGATGTTATTACGCCACTCCTGGCCCGCCTGGGTACCCAGACCAGCCTGGCCGCCAACTTTGCCGAGAATGCCAACACGGCCTCGCGCGTAGCCAAGCTGGGCGAGGTGCTCAGCGCTGTGGCCCGGCAGCTGGAGGGCGGCGCGGCCGTGCCCGACGGCAACCTGCCGCAGGATCTGTCCTCGCACGGCTAATCCGGGGCGCAATGCCCGGCCGGCGATTGCGCAGTCTGACAATAAATACCTAACAGAAAGAGCCGGCCCCACGCGTGGGGCCGGCT
>JAYWCH010000104.1:0-6522 GCA_043780755.1 Hymenobacter sp. | reverse complement strand
ATGGGCTGGCAGCGCGAATTGAGCCAGCGCGGCGTGACCATCACCGGGAGCTTTTCCACCAGGTCGCGGATAATTTCAAACGAAGCCGAGCCCGAGCCGATGATGATGCTGGCCCGCAGCACTGTGAGCGGCGCCCGGGCCTGCTTGAGCACGTTTTCCACGGCCCGGCGCGAGCGCAGGTGCACGCTCAGGGCGCGGTCGTTGGCAATGCCGGAGAGGTAGACGATTTGCCGGGCGGACGTGGTGTTGAGGTAGCGCGTAAAGTTTTGGGCCGACTGCTGTTCCAGGCGGTAAAAATCCTTGCTGGCCCCGCTCATCGAGTGCACGAGGTAATAAGCGGCGTCGATGTCGGTGGGCACGGCGGCCAGCGAATCGGGCTTGAGCAAATCGCCCTGGGCCACGCTGACGCGGCCGAGCAGGGCTTCGGGGAGGGTTTCGGGCAGGGAAAAGCGGCGGGGATCGCGCACGAGGCAGACCACCTCGTGCCCGGCCGCCGCCAGCAGCGGCAGCAGGCGCTGACCAATGTAACCCGTGGCGCCGGTGAGGAGGATTTTCATGTCGCAATTACCGCTGAATAATTAACCAGGATGGTCCCGGGCCCGCTGGGCCGGCGACCGGACGCCAACCATTGCTTCCTTATCCGGTTGAACGCCAATACTCTCTTGTTGTTTAAAATTCCCGGCTGAAGCGCCCTGGCAACTGCCGGAACCTCAGCCGTTCACCCGCATCTTTGCAACTATGAAAAACGTCCTCTTCTGCTTCCTCACCGGCGTATTGCTGGCTCCCGCCGCGCAGGCCCAGACCAAGATTACCGCGCCCTCGCTCAGTCCCGCCACCCATATCCGCCAGGAATTTTCCACGTCCTTCATCGACCTGACGTATTCGCGGCCCTCCCTGCGGGGCCGGGTGGCCTTCGGCCAGCTGGTGCCCAACGGCACGGTATGGCGCACGGGCGCCAATACAGTCACAAAGGTGCGTTTTGGCGAAGAAGTAAAAATCAACGGCCAAGCCGTGCCCGCCGGCACCTACGCCCTGCTCACCATCCCGAGCGCCAGGGAGTGGACCTTCATCCTGAACCGCGATACGGCCCAGTGGGGGAACTACGACTATAAGCAGGCGCTCGACGTGCTCCGTGCGCAAGCCCAGCCCACCCGGCTGGCTACCGCCGTCGAAACCATGGCCCTGACCGTGGAAAACCTCCGTCCCGCCGCCGCCGATCTGGTCATCAGCTGGGAGCACACCCGGGTGGCCCTGCCCATCACCGCCGACCCGGACCGCATCGTGATGGCCCAGATCCAAACGGCAATGAAGGAAGCTAAGCCGCCCTACATCACCGCCGCCCAGTATTATTACAACACCGGCAAAGACCTGACTCCCGCCATCGGGTGGTTCGATGAATTTATCAAAGCCAACCCCACCGAATACTATGGCTATTACTGGAAAGCCAAGCTGCTGCAAAAACAGGGTCGAAACAAAGAGGCAATCGCTGCCGCCAATAAATCGCTGGAGCTCGTGAAAGTTGATAAAAACGAAGTTTCCCGCTCAGAATACACACGTCTGAATCAGGAAGTACTGACGGCGGCGGGCGCGAAGAAATAAGGGTAATTAATCTCGTAAAAAAAGGCTCGGCTATTACTGGTCTAGCCTTTTTTATGTGAATTATTTAAAGGATAAACCACGCGTTTATAGTTATTCTTTCGGCTGCTGATTTACCATTTGGGTAAAGCTTTTTGCGGCATTGGAAAATTCCGAAGGCAGGAGAATAACGGTGGTCGTATTGTTGTCAATACCAATTTCCGAAAGCATCTGCATGCGTCTTAATTCCAGTGAGAACGGGCTCTTTTCCATCTCCAGCGCCCCTTGCGTTAGTTTAATACTGGCTTCTAATTCCGCTTCGGCTTTGATGATGCGAGCGCGTTTTTCGCGAATGGCTTCCGCTTCGCGGGCCATGGCGCGCTGCATGGACTCGGGTATTTCCACGTCTTTAATTTCAACCAATTCAATTTTAACGCCCCACGGTTCGGTCGCGGCATCCACGAGCTGTAAAAGTGCCGCGTTGATTTGCTGCCGGCCGCGTAATACTTCATCCAGCTGGTGCTGGCCGATGATGTTGCGCAGCGCCGTCACCGCCAATTGATACACGGCCTGATTAAAATTAGCCACCTTAATAATGGCATCGGCCGGATTCACCACCCGAAACCACAACACCGCATTCACCTTGATGGTAACGCTATCCTTGGTAATTGTTTCCTGCTGTTCCAGATCCACGGTTTTGGTGCGCATATCCAGCGTCTGGCGGCGCTCAATGGCGGGGATTATCCAGTATATTCCCGGGCCGCGCAGTCCGGTAAAGCGGCCCAGCCGAAAGACAATAGCCCGCTCATATTCCTGGGCAATGCGAATGCCGGAGAGCAGAATCAGAACGATCAGAATCAGAATTGTCAGCACTGACATGGTCAGGAAAGGTTAGTGAATTAAAGTGATCGGGGGGAAAACAGTGAGCGATTGAAATAAAATAATACCACTAAATATAAGAATAAAAAAAGTCCTCCCGCGCCCGGCGCGGGAGGACTTTTTTGCACGGATTCACTAAAACTTACCGGCCCACTACCGGCAGCATTGTCACGCTCTCGTGCCCGGCGGCGTCCACGGCGGCGACGCCGAAAATAAAATTGTCCTTGCTGATGGGCAAATCGGCTTTGGTTTCGGTCACCGGGAAGCGCTGCTGCCACTGCGGGGCGCTGGATTCGCGCACCAGCACCACGTAGCCGGCTGGTTTGGCGCCGGTAGCGGGGGCCTCCCAGCGCAGCTGGGTGCGGTTGGTGAGGTCGGCGGTGAGGACTTCGACCTTGGTGGGTGCGGCGGGGGCCAGGGCCAGGCTAGCCATGGTGGCGAGGTTCACGCCGGCGTTGCGGCGGAGATAGGCGAAATCCACGCCCTCGGCGACGTCGCCATAGGCACGTCCCTTGTCGGTGCGCAGATCCTGGTGCTGATGGGTGTAGTCCTCATTCATCTCGGTGAAGCGGACGGCCGCGAAGCCCTGCTGGTTGAAGGGCGTGTGGTCGCCGCCGCGCAGAAAGCGGTCGGGGCGGTATTCGAGCACTACCTGGTGGCCTTTGCTGTAAAGCTGGGCCGTACGCTGAATGTAGCGCGCCACCTGCCGGCTGGGCGCGTCGTTTTCGCTGCTGAGCTGGCGGCGCTGTTTGGCTTGGTCGGGGGTTTCGGTGGCCGGCACGCCCTCGCTGAATACGCGGATGTGGGTGGCGTCGTTGATGATCGGATCGAAGCCGTGGGAGTTGCCCACGATGTCGTTGTTGAGCATGGCCACCAGGTTCCAGCCTTCTTTTTTGGCGCGCTCGGCGAGGTGGCTGGAGCCGTAGAGGCCCTGCTCTTCGCCCTGCACGGCCACAAATTTGAGGGTGCAGGGGAAGCGCTGGCCGGCCAGCACGCGGGCCAGCTCCATGACCAGGACGGTGCCCGAGCCGTCGTCGTTGGCGCCGGGGGCATCGGCGGTGGCGTTCATCACGTCGCTCACGCGGGAGTCGATGTGGCCGCTGACGAGGATGATGCGGGTATCGGTCGGGTCGGTGCCGGGCAGGGTGGCCAGCACGTTGGCCATGAGCACGGGCTTGTTGATGCGGCGGCCATCGGGCCGGACGGTGAACGTGTCCATCTCCACCGTCAGGCGGCCGCCGCTGGCTTTGCTGTACTTCTCAAACTCGGCCCGCACGTAATTGCGCGCCGCACCGATGCCGCGTGTGGGGCTCTGCGTGTCGCTCAGGGTGTGGCGGGTGCCGAAGGATACCAGCTTGCGGATGTCAGCCTCCAGGTTTTTGGCGGAGATTTCCTCCACCAGCTTCTGGATTTTGGGGTCGGCCGGCGGGAGCAGCGGAGCGGGTTTGGATTGGGCCAGGGCCGCGAAGGGCGCCAGGAACAGCAAAGTAGCGAGTTTCATGGCCGTAAGGTAGGCCGATTACCAAAAAAAGCGCGTCATCCCGCCGCTTCCTTTCGGTTGCTCCGGGATGACGCGCTGATAATCAGGGCTGACCTTAACCTAACTGCGCCGGTAGAAGGGTTCCACCTGCCGGAAATACGGATTCACGCCCTCGTCCGAACCCGGATCGAGCAGCATCAGATCCACGAACTGGAAGGCGTCGGTCTGGCCCTGGAGCACGGGGCCGAGCTCCTGGAGGAAGTTCGGGTCGGGGCTGCTGCTTTCGAAGGCGAGGAGCAGGCGCGGCACCTCGGGATTGTCGGCCAGCTGCATCTGGGCCAGGTAGGCGGCTTCGATGTGGGGCTGGGTGGCGCACCAGGCGGTGAGGGCGTCGGCCACGGCCGTGGGGTATTCGGCTGGCTGGCTGAGCATCACCTGGGCGTCGCCGCCGGCGGGCGAGGTGGGGCCGGTGAGGTGACCGGCGAGCAGGGCCGCCAGCTCATCCTTGGGCAGCAGCTTACCGGCGGGGGAGAAGGGGTTCAGCACGCAGTCCTGCCCCTGAATCATGTTGAAAAAAGCGTGGCCGGGCAGGCGCACGTAGCTCACGGGGCCATTCTCCACGCCTCCGTCGGTGAGGCGGGGCACGGAGGAAAAGATGGGCAGCTTGCCATCGGACAAAATCTGAAGCTGAATTTCCTGACCTTCCGCCAGCACTACTTCGCCTTCGGCCAGTCCTTCGGCGGGCGCCAGAATCATCAGAACTTCTTCCTGGAGCAAGGCTTGATAGAAAGCCGGGCGGGCATTCTCATCGGTGGAAGCCAGGAGCAGCAACTGCTCCAGGACGTTTTCCGGCTCGAAGGGGAACGGTTCCGGCTCCGGGTTCAGGTAGGGCTCCGGCACGAGGGGCGCGGGCGGCGCCGTGAACTTGGCGCCCTGGTAGCGCGGGCCGCCGGCAGGCTTTTCAGCCGGGGTGGGGGCGGGAGTGGCGGGCGCCGGTGCAGCGTCGGCGGGTTTGTTTTTCAGGAAATCGAGCAGGCCCATGTTGAAAGAGAATTGGTAGTGGATTGGGAGCGCAATCTACGCTAAAATATGCTTTATCGGGGGTGAAAAGGACGATATTAACGTTTTGAAGCTCAGGGCTGGCGACAGCTGTCGAGCTGGGTCTGCACCTCGCTGATGGTGCGCAGCGGGGCTCGGTTGCCCCAATGGTTTTCGATGAAATTCAGCAGGTTAGTGATCTGGGCGTGGCTCATGGCCTTGTTGCCGGGCATGATGTTGTGGTAGCTCACGCCGTTCACCACAATTACCTGGTTCTGCCCATTGCGCAGCAGGCAGGCGAGCTCGTCGCGGTGCCGGGCGAGGTAGTCGGAGCCGGCCACCGGCGGGATGAGGCGGGCCAGCCCCTGGCCCTGCTCGCCGTGGCAGCTGGAGCAGTGCAGGGCGTAGAGCTTCTCGCCCTGGTGGCGGTTATTGCTGAAACAGCCGGGCAGCGTCAATCCCAGCCCCAGGCCGACGGTCAGCAGAAAAAGTAACCGGGCCCGCATTTAACGACGGGCTGCGGTGATTTTACGGGTGTCGATCTCGGCCAGCAGCGTGGGGATTTCGGCCATCAGGCGGGCTACTTCTTTGGCGTCGAGGCTGTCGTAGAGGCCGCGAATGTGGCCCTGGTCATCCACTAGGGCAAAGGTGCCGTTGTGGGCGAAGCCGCCGGGCGCCTGCTTATCGGGCAGCGCGGCGGTGAAATAAGCGCGGGCCAGCAGAAATACCGTGTCCTTGGCCGAGGGTTCGCCGTGGGCGCCGGTGGTGGCAAAATGCCAGCGGTTGGCATCCGTGACGCCCAGGCGCTGGGCGTAGTCGCGCAGCACATGCAGGCTGTCGTGCGCCGGGTCGATGGTGTGCGAGAGGAACGCCACGCGTTTATCGGTAGCGAATTTGGTGTACACTTTCAGCAGCTCGCCCTGCATTTTGGGACAGATGCCGGGGCAAGTGGCGAAGAAGAAATCAGCTACGTAGGCCCGTCCGGCGAAGGTTTTGTTGGTGATTGTCTGCCCGGCCTGGTCGGTAAGGCGGAAGGACGGCACGCTGGCGAACACGGTATCGGCCGGGCCGCCGTCGGCGCGGGGGCGTACGTCGCGCTCACCCATGATGGGCAGGCGGGCCACCGTCTTGGCGCCGGGGCTCGAGCAGGCGGTGAATAGCGTAGCGGCGGCCAGCGCGGGCAGCAGGAAAAGTCGTTTGAACATGGGTTATTTAGAAGAAGCAGGGCGGGCCGGAGTCGCCGGAGCGGGGTTCCGACTGATAAACAGCGTAGCCGAGTCGATCGTTGTCCGGAACTGCTCCCGGACCCGCGCCAGCACCCGTTGCTGCTCCTGATAATAAGCCAGGCGGGTGGCGGGCGCGGCCGTGGTATCGGGGGCGTGATAGCGGTGCATCCAGTCCATCATGGCCGCGTCGGCGGCGGCGAGGCCGCGCAGGTAGGGCGCCGTGGCGGGAGTGTGGGTGGCCGCAATCTTCGTTTTGAGTAAGAAGAGCTGATCGGTTTTCGCCATCAGCGAATCGTGGCGGGCCATGAGGCCTTTTTCGGCCGT
>JAYWCH010000103.1:0-14945 GCA_043780755.1 Hymenobacter sp. | reverse complement strand
GCGATCTGCGCCACGTCGAGCGGGAAATCGGCCATGGTCAGGGCGCGCTCGTTGAGGTAGGATTTCACCGGGCCCATCACCCAGTTGGCGGCCGCTTTGGCGTTGGGCGTGAGGCGGGCCAGCTCATCGAAGAACAGCGCCACGGCTTTCTGATCAACCAGCACCGAGGCGTCGTAATCCGACAGGCCCAGCTCGCCCGTGAAGCGGGCGTAGAGCTGCTGCGGCAGGGCCGGCAGCTCGGCGGCCACGCGATGCAGCCACTCGTCGGAGATGATCAGCGGGGGCAGGTCAGGCTCCGGGAAATAGCGGTAGTCGTTCAGCGTTTCCTTGCTGCGCTGGCCGTTGGTAGTGCCGCTGGCCGCGTCGAAGCCCCGGGTTTCGCTATCCACTTCCCCGCCGGCTTCCACGATGGCAATCTGCCGCTCCACTTCGTAGGCAATGGCCCGCTGCACGTTGCGGAAGGAGTTCATGTTCTTGACCTCCACCTTCACGCCGAACTCGCTGGCGCCCTTCAGCATGATGGAAATATTGGCGTCGCAACGCAGCGAGCCTTCCTCCATGTTGCCGTCGCAGATGCCAAGGTATTCCACCAGCTTCTTGATTTCGATCAGGTAAGCGTAGGCTTCCTCCCCGGTGCGGATGTCGGGCTCGCTCACGATCTCCACCAGCGGCACTCCGGCGCGGTTGAGATCGACCATGGTTTCGGTTTCGCCGGCCAGGTGCATGCTCTTGCCCGCGTCTTCCTCCATGTGAATGCGGGTCACGCCAATGCGCTTGGTCGAGCCGTCGCTGAGGCGCACCTCCACGTGGCCGTCGTGGCAGATCGGCGTTTTGTCCTGCGTAATCTGGTAGCCTTTCGGCAGGTCGGGATAAAAGTAGTTTTTGCGGGCAAACAGGTTTTCGCGGCGAATCTGGCAGTTGGTAGCCAGTCCCATTTTCATGGCGAAATCCACCGCCGTGCGGTTTACGCGGGGCAAAGTGCCGGGGTGGCCCAGCGTAATCACGCTCAGGTTGGTGTTGGGCGCCACGCCGTACTCGTTCTCATCAGACGAGTACATCTTGCTGTGCGTGAGCAGCTGCGCGTGTACTTCCAGGCCGATGACGGGCTGATATTTGGCAAGAATGGCTTCGTCCATAACAAAAAACGCGGGGTACTAAGAATTAATTAAGTTTAAAGGTAACGGGTCCGGCCAAGCCGACCGACCGGCCCGGCCAGCGGACTATTCCAGCCGCTTGGCCGGAACAAGTCCAGCGGCTAGGCGCTCAGCTTGCCAATCAGCTCCTCAGCTTTGCCGATGGCGGCACCCAGCCCGGCCACGTTCTTGCCGCCGGCCGTGGCGAAAAACGGCTGCCCGCCGCCGCCGCCCTGAATGTCTTTGGCCAGCTCCCGCACCAGGGCAGTGGCGTTCAGCTTGCCGGCCTTCACGATTTCATCGTCCAGCATCACCGCCAGTTGGGGTTTGCCGTCGATTTCCGCGCCCAGCACGGCCACCAAGTTAGGCACGACCTGCCGCAGGTCGTAGGCCAGCTTCTTCAGGCTTTCGGTGCTGCCGGCCTGCACCAGCGCGGCCAGGAAGTTGATTCCGTGCAAATCTTTCACCTGGGCGGCCAGCTGGTCTTTCTGCTGGTTGAGGCTTTGCAGCTCGAACTGCTCCAGCTGCTTGCGCAGGCCGGCCGTTTCCTCGCTCAGCTTTTCGATGCTGGGAATGAGGTGCTGCGGGTTGCCGAGCGTCTCGCGCACCTGCGCCAGCAGCACCAGCTGCTGATCCACGTAGGCTTCGGCCCCGGCCCCGGTCACGGCCTCGATGCGGCGTACGCCGGCGCCCACGGCACTTTCCGCCGTGATTTTGAGGAAGCCGATGCTGCCCGTGTTGCGCACGTGCAGGCCGCCGCACAGTTCCACGGAATATTCTTTATCGAAGGTGATGACGCGCACGAACTCGCCGTATTTTTCCCCGAACAACGCCATGGCGCCCAGGTTTTTGGCCTCGGCGATGGGCACGTTGCGGCGCTCATCGAGCGGGATTTGCTGCCGGATGCGGCCGTTCACAATCTGCTCAATTTCGCGCAGCTGCTGTTCTGTGACTTTGGTAAAGTGCGAGAAGTCGAAGCGCAACAGCTTCTCACTCACCAGCGAACCTTTCTGCTGCACGTGGCTGCCGAGCACTTCGCGCAGGGCTGCTTGCAGCAAATGCGTAGCCGAGTGGTTTTGCCGGATCTGATCGCGCCGGGCGGCATCGGGCCGCGCCGAAAACTCGCCGTCCAGGTCCTGCGGCAACTCGAGCACGGTGTGGACGATGAGGTCGTTTTCGCGCCTGGTATCCAGCACGCGCACTTTCGAGAGCGGCGATTCGAGGAAGCCCGTATCGCCGATCTGCCCGCCGCTTTCGGCGTAGAAAGCGGTTTGGTCGAGCACGAACTGGTACTCGGTTTTGCCCTTGGCGGTGGTTTTGCGGTAGCGCAGAATGCGCGCCGGGGCCACGTCCAGGTCGTAACCCACGAAGGCGGGCTGCTCGTCGGAATCGGCCACGATGGTCCAGTCGCTCTGCTCGCTTTCCTGGGCGTTGCGGCTGCGGTTCTTTTGCAGCGCCAGCTCCTGCTTAAAGCCTTCCTCGTCCACCGTCAGGCCTTTTTCGCGGGCGATGAGCGCCGTCAGGTCCAGGGGAAAGCCAAAGGTATCGCTCAGCTCGAACGCCGTTTTGCCGTCGATGCGGTTGCCGTTGGCCCGGGCCGCTTCTTCGAGCGCATCGAGGCGGCGCAGGCCGGTTTCCAGCGTTTTGAGGAAGGCAATTTCCTCCTCCTCAATCACCCGCTGCACGAAAGCCGTCTGGGCTTGCAGCTCGGGGAAGATGTCGCGCATCTGCTCGGCCAGCACGGGCACGAGCTTGAAAAGGAAGGGCTGCTTCTGGTTGAGGGACGAAAAAGCGTAGCGCACGGCCCGCCGCAGAATGCGCCGGATGACGTAGCCGGCCTTCACGTTGCTCGGCAGCTGGCCGTCGGCAATGGTGAAGGCGATGGTGCGGATATGGTCGGCGATAACGCGGATGGCGATATCCGTCTTCTCGTTTTCGGTGGCGGGCTGGTCGGTTGCTTTGGCCGGCGCGGTGCCGTGGTACGCCACCCCCACTTCCCGGGCAATGAAGCGGATGAGGGGCTGAAAAACGTCCGTGTCGTAGTTCGACTTCACGCCCGAAACGGCCATCATCAGGCGTTCGAAGCCCATGCCGGTATCGACGTGCTGGGCCGGCAGCTTCACCAGCGACTTATCGGCCAGCCGCTGAAACTCCATGAATACGTTGTTCCAGACCTCCACCACCTGCGGGTGGTCGGCGTTGACCAGTTCGCGGCCGGGCGTGGCGGCGCGCTCTTCGTCGGAGCGCAGGTCGATGTGAATCTCGGTGCACGGCCCGCAGGGACCGGTGTCGCCCATCTCCCAGAAGTTGTCCTTTTTGTTGCCCGGCAAAATCCGCTCGTCGGTCGTGTATTGGCGCCAGAGGTTCTGGGTCTCGGTGTCGGCCCCGAGGTTATCACCTTTATCTCCTTCGAAATACGTGACGTAAAGCCGGTCTTTATCCAGCTTAAAAACATCGGTGAGCAATTCCCAGGCCCAGGCAATGGCGTCGGTTTTGAAGTAATCCCCAAACGACCAGTTGCCGAGCATCTCGAACATGGTGTGGTGATAGGTATCGTAGCCAACCTCCTCCAGATCATTGTGTTTGCCGCTCACGCGCAGGCACTTCTGGGTGTCGGCGATGCGCTTGTACGGGGCGGGCTTGTTGCCCAGAAAATAGTCCTTAAACGGCGCCATGCCGCTGTTGATAAACAGCAGCGTGGGGTCGTCTTTCACCACAATCGGGGCCGAGGGCACGATATGGTGGCCTTTGGAAGCGAAGAAATCCAGGAATTGCTGGCGGACGTGCGAGGCGGTAGGAAGCGACATAAACGAGGGAGACAACGCGGCCAGAATAGCGGCGGATGCGGTTTTTTTAGGTACTTTTCGGCTGAATTGCAAAGGTAACCATATGCCCTACAAAGAGCGCAGCATCGAAAAACAGTACTTCACCATCGGCGAAGTGGCCGCCCAGTTCAAGGTGGCCGAGTCGCTGGTGCGCTTCTGGGAAACGGAATTCGAAGAGCTCCACCCCCGCCGCAGCAAAAAAGGCAACCGCCTCTACACGCCGCAGGACATCGAAATATTCCGCACCATCTACCACCTGGTGAAGGAGCGCGGCTACACCATTCCCGGCGCCCGCGACATGCTCAAGCAGAAAGGCCCGCAGCTGAAGGAAAAAATTGACGTCGTGCAGAGCCTGGAAAAAGTCCGGGCCTTCTTGCTGAGCCTGAAAAAAGAAGTTGAAGCCGCCGGCAAAGCCGACCCGGAATAGGCATGATGCGGCCCGCCCACAAAGAACTGCTGCAAATTACCAGTCAAGCATTTGCAGCATTTTTGCTCGTGCTTCTGGCCGATGCTTTCGTTGTAACCGTTGCATTTATGTTCATGATGGGCGACCATGCTGATACTGTACCGAAGTACAATTATTCCACAGAAACCTGGTTTGCCATTTCCATTCTCTTCGTTTATTCGGTAATAGTTTTAAGCCTTGGGATTTATTGGCGGCGCACCCGCAAACTCACTGCGCGCTTTGTGGGGATTATTTTGGGTCTGTCTCCCATTATTATTTTGATGACATTTTTTGTCATAAATTATTATAAATCTGACTATTATTAAGTTGAATACAACCCCCGACACCCTCTTTCACGAACTCGCCCTCACCCTTTTGCCCGGCATCGGCCCGCAGCTCACGCGGCAGTTGGTGAGCTATGGCGGCGCGGCCAAAGCCGTGCTGATGATGCCGCCGGGCAAGCTCCGCCGCATCCCCGGCGTGGGTGACGCGACTATTAAAATCCTCACCGGCCCGGAGCGCGAAAAGGCCCTGCGCAAGGCCGAATCCGACCTGAATAAAGCCGAAAAGGAAGGCGTAGAAATCCTGTTTTACACCGACAAACGCTTCCCCGGCCGCCTCAAGCTGATTCCCGACGCGCCCGCCATTCTCTACTACCAGGGCACGGCCGATTTGAACGCGCCCAAGACTGTGGCCATCGTGGGCACCCGGCAATCGACCGACTACGGCCGCGAGCAAACCGAGCGCATCGTGCGCGGCCTGCTGCCTCACCGGCCGCTGGTAGTGAGCGGCCTAGCCTATGGAATCGACATCCTGGCCCACCGCGCCGCCTTACAGGAAGGCCTCGAAACCGTGGGCGTAATGGCCACGGGGATGGATATTATCTACCCCGCCGTGCACCGCAAAACGGCCGAGAAAATGCGCGAGCAAGGTGGTCTGCTCACCGAATTCGCCTTCGGCACCCCACCCGATCGCTATAATTTTCCGGCCCGCAACCGCATCATCGCCGGTCTCTCCGACGGCACTGTCGTGGTGGAAGCGGCCAGTAAAGGCGGCGCCCTCATCACTGCCGAGCTGGCCCTGAGCTACGACCGCGACGTGCTGGCTGTGCCCGGCAACCTGGGCTCGGCCGCCTCCGAAGGCTGCAACGCACTCATCAAAAGCAACCGCGCCGCCCTCTACGCCGAACCACTGGATTTAGAACAATTATTGAATTGGGATGCGGCCCTGCACCAGTCGGGCAAGTTCAAGCCGGTTCCCTCCTACTCGGCCGATGACTTTACCAGCGACGAGTTTGCGCTGATTGTGCTGTTGGCCGCCGTGAAGGAAATGCAAATGGACGAGCTGGCCTGGAAAGCGCAGCTGCCCATTCACGCCGTGGCCGCGCTACTGCTGGGGCTGGAGTTTCGGAACGTGGTGCGGGCCATGCCGGGGAAGAAATTCGCCCTCATTTAATCACGGATTTTGTGGACGGTTCTATGAGTCAAATGCAGTTGCTTTTTAATGGGTCGCTGGTGACAGCCAATGATTTTGGGTTGGCTTTACCTAATCGGGGGCTTGGTTTTGGCGATGGTTTTTTTGAAACCCTGATTCTTCAGGAAGGCCGCCTGCGTCTGGCTGCCGACCATCACGCCCGGATGCAACAGGCCGCCGCCGCGCTCTACTTCACGCTGCCCGCCGCCCTGTCTTCGGCCGAAACATTAGAAACTACCCTCGCCCGCCTCGCCGCTGCCAACCACCTCCCCGCCGCCCGCCTGCGCCTGCAACTCTGGCGGGCCGGCGGCGGACGCTACACGCCTCCTACCGATGCCGCCGAATGGCTGGCCACTGCCGAAGGTTTCGTGCCGGATGATGCACCCGTTGCAACGGCTGATTTCGCTGTGGAAACCCATTCCATTTATTCCCCGCTTAGCTTCTGCAAGGGACCGCAGGCGTGGCTCTACGTGCGCGCCGCCCACGAGCGAGCGCAGCGCGGGCTGGATGAAATCATCCTCTGCGACACGGCCGGGCACTTGGCGGAGGCGAGCGCGGCGGCTATTTTCTGGGTCACGAACGACGTCCTTTTCACGCCCGCGCTGGCTAGCGGCTGCGTGGCCGGCGTGCGCCGGGCGCAGGTGTTGCGGGCCGCCCGGCAAGCGGGCGTGGAGTGCCGGGAAGGACTATTTGTACAGGAGCAGCTCCTGCGTGCCGACTCCGTTTTTACCGTTAATGTGGCCGCCGTGCGCCCCGTACGCCGGGTAGGGACGGTGGAATTTACTATACCGCTACCGGCGCTTTTATCGCTGGCCACGCTTCGTAGTTTTCCAGCGTAAAATCCTCGTACCGGAAGCCGAAAATATCGGTCACGGCCGGATTGATTCGCATCTGGGGCAACGGGTGGGGCTCGCGGGTGAGCTGCAAATTAGTTTGCTCCAAATGATTGGCATAGAGGTGCGTATCGCCACCGGTCCAGATAAATTCGCCGGGTTGCAGGCCCGTCACCTGGGCTACCATGAGCGTGAGCAGCGCGTAGGAAGCGATGTTGAACGGCACCCCCAGAAACACATCGGCCGAGCGCTGGTAGAGCTGGCAGGAGAGCTTGCCGTCGGCTACGTAGAACTGGAACAGCGCGTGGCAGGCGGGCAGTTTCATGGCCGGCAGGTCGGCCACGTTCCAGGCCGAAACCACCATGCGGCGCGAATCGGGCTGGGTTTTGAGCTGCTGGATGATCTGGCTGATCTGGTCGATGTGGCCGCCGTGGCCATCGGGCCAGGAGCGCCACTGGTGGCCGTAAACCGGGCCGAGGTCGCCGTTGGCGTCGGCCCACTCATCCCAGATTTTCACGCCGTGCTCCCGCAGGTACGCAATGTTGGTATCGCCTTGCAAAAACCAGAGCAATTCGTGGATAATGCTCTTCAGATGCACTTTTTTGGTCGTCACCAGCGGGAAACCCTGGACCAGATCAAACCGCATCTGGGGGCCGAAAATGGAGAGCGTGCCGGTGCCGGTGCGGTCGGTTTTCACGGTGCCGACACTAATAATTTGGCGGAGTAAGGATAGATATTGTTGCATGGGATGCTATTTGAGGTTGCAAAAATAGCCTCGTCCGGCTGCTCATATCCAAACCGTCCCCGGGGATCTATTCTTCAGTCAGCCAAAACGAGGTGACTGTTTCGGAATTTATTCTTTAGCAATTGTCATCCTGAGCTTGCGAAGGACCTAACCACGCTCGATTAACGACTGCTCAGCCTTGATAAGGTCCTTCGCAAGCTCAGGATGACAGACGTTTTGAATTCCTGATCTGAATACCTAAACAGGCTACCCGCCCAATTATCTTGCCCCTTGCAAAAGCAATTAATCCGAAACTTACGGCCATAAAAAAGCCGCCCCCGATGACGGAAGCCGCTTTTTTGCAACTAATTCAGTTTATAAACTACAGCTTGATGACAGCTACAGCGGGCTTGGGGGCGGGCTTCACGCTGGCGGTTTTGCCGCCTTTCATGCAGCACGAGCCGCCGGCCATGTAGGGACAGGCTGCTTCTTTTTTGGCTTTTTTACCGTCTTTGTCGCGGCCGTCGTGGGCGAAAGCGGTGATGCTGGCCAAAGCAAACAGGGTGAGGGCGAGCAGGGTATTTTTCATAATGATGGGGAATAGTGTTGTGACAAACAAAAGATGAAAACGTTCGGTTTTCAGCCCCTAAGATACATTCCATTTTAGTCGGCCCCGGGGCCGGCGGGCGGGGTGCGCTGCATATTTTTCTGCTTATTATTTGTCGCCCGCCCGGCGCCGCCCCGGCCGGCGCGGCGCCGGGCGGCCCACATATGTCCATTCGCCGCTACGCCCACCTTACTTTGCTGATCCTGGGGCTAATTACCGCCGGGAGCGCGTTCTACGTCGCCAAGCTGCGGTTCAACTACGATTTCAACGACTTCTACCCCGCCGGCGACCCCGACCTGGATTACTACCAGGGCTACACCAAGCGCTTCGGCAACGACAACGACTACCTCTTGCTGGGCGTGGAAGCCCCCGCAGGCAAAACGGTGTTCGATCCCACTTTTCTCACGCAGATTGATTCGCTCACGCGGCTGGCGCGGCGGCAGCGCAACGTCCGGCACGTTACCTCGCCCACCGCGCTCACTAATACGGTGGTGGAGGGCCTGGGCGTGTTCAGCCTGCCCTACCTGCACCCCGCCGAGCCGACCCGCCGAGCCGACGACTCCACCCTGATTTACCGCACGCCCGGCCTGGTGGGCAACGTCTTCAGTCCGGATGCCCGGGCCGTAACGCTGGTTCTCCAGCTGACGCCCGACCTCGAAAAGCCGCCCGGCGACTCCCTCTTCGCCACCATTCACGCCGGCCTGGCCCGCCTGGGCCTGCCCGAGGCGCGGGTCCACTTCGCCGGCCGGATCGTGGCCCAATCCGTGTTCGTCGACCGGCTGAAGTGGGAGCTGGTCGTGTTCATGTCCCTGTCCGTACTGCTGGTTACCGGCCTGCTCTGGCTCACGTTCCGGACGTGGTGGGGCGTGGCTTTACCGCTGATTGTGGTGCTGGGGGCCATTTTGTGGGGCCTCGGGGTAATGGCCGCCTTTGGCGTGAGCATCGACCTGATGACGGCCCTGCTGCCGCTCATGCTGTTCGTGGTGGGCATGTCCGATACCATCCACATCATGACCCGCTACGTGAGTGAGCTGGGCTACGGCGCGAGCAAAAAAGACGCGTTGCGGATCACGATCAAAGAATCGGGGTTTGGCTCGGGGCTCTCGGCGCTCACTACCAGCCTGGGGTTTTTCACGCTGATGACGTCTACCATCCGGCCCATCCACAACTTCGGGCTGTTTACGGGCATTGCCGTCATCCTGGCTTTTATCCTCAGTTTCACACTATTGCCCGCCATGCTCGCGCTGCTGGGCAAGCCCCAGCTCCGCGAGCCGCGCCGCCAGGGCCACAGCTGGGACGGCGTGCTGAGCCGGCTGTTCCGGCAGGTGCTGATGCGCCGACGGATGATTTTTACCGTCAGCGGCGTAGTGCTGGTGGTGTCGGTTGGGCTGGCGCTGCGGGTGCACATCAACTCGGCGCTGCTCGATGACTTGTCTAAGAATGATCCGGTGCGGCAGGATTTTAGTTTTTTTGAGCGGCAGTTTGCCGGCGTCCGGCCGTTTGAGATGGAGCTGAAGCCGGCCGGCGGCCGCGACATCTATGACCTGTCCGTCTTGCGCCAAACCGAGCGCATCGAAAACTACCTGCAACACACCTACGGCCTGCGCTTCGCCGCCTCGCCAGTGACGCTGGTCAAATCAGTGCGCAAAGCCCTGAACGGCGGCGGCCTGGCCGAATACCGCCTCCCCGCCGACACACTGGAGCTCCACCGCCTGCGCGCCAAACTGCGCCAGTTCCGCAAGAAAGCCGAATTCAGCGCCCTCGCCCTGCCCGATGGCTCGGCCGGCCGCCTCACCGGCCGCATGACCGACGTGGGCAGCATCCGCGCCGATGCGCTCAACGACAACCTGCGCCAATACCTGCGTACCCAGGTCGACAGCACGGTGCTGGGCACCCGACTCACCGGCTCGTCCAATCTCATCGATAAAAACAACGAAAACCTGACCCTGAACATGATTCAGGGCATGGCCATCGACGTGGCCATGGTGACGCTGATTGTGCTGGCGCTGTTCAAATCGCTGCGCATGGCGGCCGTAGTGCTCATTCCCAACCTGTTGCCCATCATCATGGTGGCGGGCGTGATGGGACTGGCCGGGGTGAATATGAAAGTCAGCACCAGCATCATTTTCACCATCGCCTTTGGGATTGCCGTCGACGACACCATTCACTTTATCTCCAAGCTGCGCCTTTCGCTGGGCAAGGAACCGGATATTTTTAAGTCCGTGCGGCACACGTATTTGCTGGCCGGCAAAGCCGTCATTACGACCTCGCTGATTCTGGTCGGCGGCTTTTCGACGCTCTTATTTTCCAAATTCGACGGCACGTTCTATGTGGGCTTTCTCATCGGCCTCACCCTGCTCTTCGGCGTGCTGGCCGAGCTCACGCTGCTGCCGCTGCTGATTCTGTATTTCTACAAACGCCCGAAAGCGGTGCTGCCCCAGCCCGATAGTTTAGTAGTAGGCAGCGGCTCGTAACCCCGGCCGGCGGCTTGTGGCGGTTAGTTCCTGAATAAGGATCGGGTCCGCCGGGCATTTTGCGCCTTGCGGGGCTTGGAAAGCTCAGGATCTGAGCTTTGCTGAGACGGCTTTGTAGGTTTCCTCCAAGAGTGAGCCCGTCAAAAGTAGCGGTCAGGCAGCTTGTCGGAACCCGGTGGTGTACGTTCTCCTGGTAAGTAGTCGCGCCAAAACGGACTAAATCGCGCAATTACCCAGCAGGGAGCAACATCAAAGCCGATCCCACGCCGCAAGTCCCGCAGAGGTGAAAAGAAGCTTCAGCGGCCGCAGAAACTGCCGTTGCAAGGCTATCAGATTGGGTAGCGCGGAACAGCAGTGGACAACCCGCGACACTTTCCTTCGAAGGCATTTGGGGGCCTGCGCTAACCGTTTAGCGATTCCGGCGGTTGCTCTTCTATCTTGCATGCGTCTACTCTCCCCCGGTTACAGTGCGCCCTTCCTATTTCACCTTTCTCCAAACCAGGGCAGAAAAATTCCGGACGCTAACCCTCTGTTTGGGCCTGCTGAGTGGAGGCTTCGGGGCCCGGGCGCAGGAAGAGCTGGGCTCGCCGCTCCCGCCCGAATCCCCCACCGACCGGACGGCCACGGAACGGACCCATCGCCACCTGGCCTTCGGCGTGGCGCTGGACAACCGAAATTCCTTTGTCCAGGCCTCCGCCGTCCGCATCATCGGCCTGACCGTCAGCCTGACTCCGGCCGACCGGCACTACCGGGTGGGCCTGGCCGGCTACACACTTCGCCGCGACTACTCCCAGCTTTACACCTACGCGGGCAAAGGCAAAACCCGGAAGCTGAAAGACACGCTCACCCCCGCCCTGAGTCTGACTTATTTTGCCCCGTCGTTTACCTATACCTTCTTCCGCCGCCGCTTTATCGAGCTCAGCATACCGGTTGATGTGGGCCTGGGCCGGAGTCACTACACCATTACTGACGAGAATAATAACACCCTGACGGACCGTCAGGGGCTGTTTTTCCCGGCCGAAATCGGGCTGGGGATTTTGCTCAAGCCCACCCGCTGGGTCGGCCTGAGTGGCGGAGCCGGCTACCGGCTATCCCTCAAACAAATCGATTACAAGGAAGACTTCGACGGATGGTATTACAGCTACCGCGTCAACTTATTTGCCGGGGCGATCTGGCACGATCTGCGGGCCCGGCGGGCGCGCCGCCTGCACGCACAACAGTCGGCAAGCTCCTCCGGCAAATAGATTCAGTCATAAGAAAAGTGAGGGGCTTTACGGGCCGCTCTTACACTAGACCGACCGGTTGGAAATTGAGCATCCGCTTATTCCTGATCAGCTACCGCTGTCAGCAGCCGCACTCACCCCGATTCGAATAAATATTCCCCGCCTTCCCCTCGCATTGGCAAATACCGGTTTACTTTTACCCAAAAAACCATGAGAAAAGCTATTTCCACGGGCCTGTTGCGGCTCTTATTTCTGGGGGTGCCCGTCACGGCGAGCTTGTTCACCACCGCTTGCAAGAAAGATGTTGTGGTGACCAACCAGGATTACAGTGCCATTGATGAAGCCATCATTGTAAAGTATCTGGCCGACAACAAAATAACCACTGCGCAACGGCAGCCATCGGGCCTCTATTACGTGCCCGTGACCGCCAACACGAGCGCCGTGCGGGCGACTGCCGGCAAAACGGTGTCCGTCCTCTACACCGGCCGGCTCATGAATGGGACAGTGTTCGACGCCTCGTCGCAGCACGGCAATACGGCCATCAGCTTCCTGCTCGGGCGCGGTCAGGTGATCGCGGGCTGGGACGAGGGCATCGCCCTGATGTACAAAGGCGACAAGGGCGTGCTGCTGATTCCTTCGGCGCTGGGCTACGGCGCGTCCGGGGCCGGCCAAAGTATTCCGCCCAACGCGGTCCTGCGCTTTGAGGTCGAGCTGACGGATGTGAAGTAAGCCGGCGGCTCACTTACTGTGCTTGCGCGTCCAACTTTCTGGCCGCCGGGAAACGGGAGTGGCTCCAGCCGCTAAAGCTACTTTCCAGCGTCTGAAGCCACTCCCGGCGTAACAGCCATTACTCATTCACTCATTCGCGCTCGCCGGGATCACCCGCGCCCGCCCGGATTCGCGCCAGCAGCGCCGCATGGTGCGGCGCCCGGTTCAGAATCAGCTCATTGCCCAGCAATACCAGCTGCTGGCGGGCGCGGGTGAGGGCCACGTTTAGCTTGCGGTCGACCTGCCCGGTTTCATCAGGGCTCACCATGAGTTCGAGCTGGTGCTCGTTGTGGCAGCAGAAGCTCACGATGATGACCTCTCGCTGGCTACCCTGGTAGCGCTCCACGGTATCGACGCTGACTCGGGTGAGGGCGGGTAAATCCAGTTCCACGGCCAGCTGGGCGAGGCGGGCGCGGATGCGCGCCGCCTGATTGCGGTAGCTGGCAATGATGCCGAGCGTGGTTTCGGGGTTAAATTCGGAACCGTAGCCCTGGGCGATACACGCCGCCGCCCGTCCGGCCAGCTCGGCTTCCTGGGTCGACTCTTTCATGGATAAATCCTCGGGCAAACGCTCGGTTGGGACGAAAACCACCCGCCGGGTACGCAGCGAGGCCGCGAAGGCATCATCCGGATCGCCCACGGGCCAGGCCCCGCGACTGAGCGCCGCCGCCTGCCAGGGCTCGGGGCACCGGAGCTGGTTGTCGTAGAAATCCTGATTGACCAACGCCGCCAGCTCCTCGTGCATCCGGTACTGGTCGGCGAGGGTGCCGTGGGCGTGGGGCCAATGCGCCAGGGCACGGCGAAAAAGGCGCTCGAAATACGAATTGCGCAGGTTGGTGAGGCCGAGCTCGTCACGCAGCAGCTCGGCTACTTCGGGCGCCACGGCACTGATTTCGGCCTCCTGCGCCACCACGGCCGGCAGCTGGCGATGGTCGCCGATGAGAATAAACCGGGGCACTTTGGCCAGCAAAGCCAGCATGGGCGACTCCAATACCTGGCTGGCTTCGTCCACCACGGCCAGATCAAACTGCTTGAGCATGAACAGCTCCGGCTTGCCGAGCAGGCTCGCCACCGTGCCCACGTAGAACGGGCAGTTCCCGAGGCGGTCACGGACGGCCTGCCGGCTGGTGCAGTCGCGCAGCATATTATCCAGCAGGTAAGGCCGGTAGACGGGCGCCGTTCCCAGCCGCGAACCCACCCGGATAAACGGCAGCCCGACCGCCACCAGCTGCTCACAGATTTCGTCCACCGCCCGGTTGGTGTAGGCCGCCAGCAGCACCTGCTGATCCCGCTGGTAGAGGTTCACGGCCAGCTCCCGCAGCACGGCGCGGGTCTTACCGGTGCCGGGCGGGCCGCAGAGCACGAACCAGTCGGGCGCAGCCAGGGCGCGGGCCACTACTTCGGCGGCGGTGGTGGCGGGCGCGGCGGCGGCCGACCAGTCGGCGGGCTCGCGCGGGGCGGTGCGGGCCAGCAGACGACTGCGGCGGTCGGCGGCCAGGCAGAGGAAAGCCGACAGGCCCGCCCATTCGCGCCGGAACGTATCGTAAGTATCGGGCTCCAAAGCCCAGTGCGAATGGCCCAGCAGGTAGCGCGGGGCCATGCGCCGGTTGCGCACGCTCAGCACCACCTGGCCGTCGGCGCGGAGGTCTTCAGCCAATACCACTTTCACCACCTGCGCATCGAGCACCGAGAGTTGAGGCGGGGTTGCATCGCCGGAAACAGCCGCCGGATCAGCCCCGACGACCGTTTCCGGGGCGCGGGCGTGGCGGCGGCGCGGGTAGAGAATGAGCGTATCGCCGGCCCGGAAGTTGACCTCCCGCCCATCCGGCGGGCGCTGAAAGATGAGATGCGGCCCCAGGCCCTGGCGGGCATCGTCGTCGGCGTTGCTGTGATCTTCCAGCAGCACCAGATCATCGAGCAGACTGAAGTTCTGGTGTTTGCGGGCTTGCGGCAACAGCCACAGTCCGGCCTGCCCGCCGGCATCGCCGGGCCGGGCCTCGTCGCCGAGCAGGGTCAGGCGCATTTCGCGGGCGGTGAACCGGGCCAGTTCCAGGCAGTAGGCGCGCTCCACGGGATCGGCGGCGGCCCAGGCGTTGGCTACTTTTTCGGCTTTGGCCCGGCCGAAGGACGGCAGGGCCAGCAGGTTGGGCTGCAACACCGGAGCCAACAGGTGCGCCGTCTGGCGCGGGCCAGTGGCGCGGGCCAGCCGCAGCTCGGTGCCCACCAATTGGTTGCGGGCCGAAAGCAGCCGGTCAATCAGCTCCTGATCCTGATCGACGCGGCGCACGGCGGCCTGGCCGGGCGCGGCATTGGAATACAAAATGCTGGTGCGACCCCGGCCGGCCGTGGCGCCATCGGCCCCGAATACTGATTCGAGCAGCAGACGATAGAGCTGAGCCTGCGCGGCGTGATTGCTCCACGGCTCGGCATGAGGCACTTT
>JAYWCH010000102.1:0-8606 GCA_043780755.1 Hymenobacter sp. | reverse complement strand
AGTATGCTGCCGGGCGTCGAGCGCGTGCGGGTGCGTTTCGGGGCGGTGCAGACGCCGTACTTTTTTGTGTGGAAATATAATTCCCGCCTGTTTGAGCTGCTGGAAAAGCTCAAGCTTTAGCTTATTCGTTCAATCATTACAATTCACTTATTTCCTTTACTTACCTCACTGCTTACTCCCTCTCATGGCTGAAAAACGCTACGTTCTCAATCCCTCCCCTTTTGTAGTCCCCACCACCGACGGCAAGCTCATTGAAGAGCACGTCGGCGGGGCTACCACCGGCACTTCGGCCTACAGTCTGGCCCACATGGTGGCGCCCCCGCACTGGAGCGAACCCCACCAGACCCCAACCTTCGACGAGATCACGATTATCGTCCGGGGCCGGAAACGGTTTGAGATCGACGGCGACGTGGTGGAGCTGCAAGCCGGTCAGGCCCTGCTGATTAAGGGTGGCGCCCGGGTGCGCTACTCCAACCCGTTCGATGCCGAATGCGAGTACTGGTCGGTCTGCGTGCCGGCCTTCAGCCCCGATACGGTACACCGGGAAGCGGAATAATTTCAGCACCAACTACCAGTTTTTCTCCCCCTGAGCGAGCTTCGGGCCGTTCATCTTTCGCGTTTTACTGTTCATGAAAAAACTCTTCTTTCTGACCTTACTGGGGCTGCATCAGTTCGTGGCCCCGGCCCAGACGGCGCCGAAAATTAAGGCCATCAGGGCCGGGCG
This sequence comes from Hymenobacter sp., assembly GCA_043780755.1. GTDB lineage: Bacteria > Bacteroidota > Bacteroidia > Cytophagales > Hymenobacteraceae > Hymenobacter. The sequence goes on along the minus strand of JAYWCH010000102.1, from coordinate 7,882 downwards.
AATGCTGGACGTGGTGAGCGGCAAGCTGCTCCCGAACCAAATTATTCTCGTGGCCGATGATAAAATCACCAACGTCGGGCCGAACCTGGCCATTCCGGCCGGGGCCGAAATCATCGACTTGAGCAACGCCACCGTGCTGCCGGGCCTGATGGACTGCCACACCCACCTGAGCAGCGAGCCGGGCGATAATTACTACGAAGACATGTTCCGCAAGTCGCCCATCGACCGGGCGGTGGTGGCCAACGTGTACGCGGCGCGCACGTTGCAGGCGGGCTTCACCATGGTGCGCGACCTGGGCGGCAGCAGCCTCATCGACGTGAGCCTGCGCAATGCCATCAACGCCGGCACCCTGCCCGGCCCCCGGATGCTGGTATCGACCTTCGCCCTGAGCGCCACCGGCGGCCACGGCGACGAGACGACCGGCTTCGCCCCCGGCCTCACTTTCGGCGAAAATCCCGATTTCACGGGCATCGCCGACGGGCCGGAGGAAATCCGCAAGCGGGTGCGCAACAATGTGAAGTTCGGGGCCGACTGGATTAAAGTGCTGGCCACCGCCGGCGTGCTCTCGGAGGAAGGCAGCGCGGGCGCGGCGCTCTACTCTTTTGAAGAGCTGAAAGCCGCCGTGGACGAGGCCCACCGCTGGGGCAAGCTGGTGGCGGCGCACGCCCACGGGGCCGAAGGCATCAAGCTGGCCATCCGGGCCGGCGTGACGAGCATCGAGCACGGCTCGTTGCTCGACCAGGAATGCATCGACCTGATGAAGAAAAACGGGACCTGGCTGGTGGCCGATATTTACGACGACGACTTCATCCTGGGTGAATACGCCAAGAAGGGCTTTCCTGCCAAAATCATTGAGAAGGAACGCAGCATCGGCCGCCTGCAGCGCGAAAACTTCCAGAAAGCGGTGCGGGCCGGCGTGAAAGTGGCCTACGGCACCGACGCGGCCGTGTACCCGCACGGCGGCAACGGCAAGCAGTTTTTCTACATGGTGAAATTCGGCCTTACGCCGCTGCAGGCCATTCAGTCGGCCACCATTCGGGCGGCGGAGCTCCTGCAGTGGCAGGACCGTACGGGCTCGCTCACAACCGGCAAGCTGGCCGATATCGTGGCCGTAGACGGCAATCCGCTCGACGATGTGACGCTGCTGGAAAAAGTCCGGTTTGTAATGAAGGAAGGCAAGGTTTACAAGAACGAAGCCGGTCGGTAAACTCCCCGATTCGCAGTAAAAAAGCCCTGACCAGTTGGCCAGGGCTTTTTTACTGCGAATCGGGCAGCGAAAAATGTACACTGATTGATGCTGAACCGGCCGTTTTTAGAAAGTGCCGCGGTGCCGACGAAAATTTTTGCGGTGATGCCGCGCCGTGGCGTGATGCCGCCGGAACAGGCCGGTAAACCGGTGCCGGTGCCGGCCGGGGCCGCGGTATATTTTGTAGACCGGCCGGAACTCGCCCGCCCGGGGCTGGCGCCGATGAACCCACGTCGTAGCGGCGGTTTCGGCGGGCGCAGCCCGGAGCTCGGAAGAAAGTAAGCCCAGCAAGCAAATAAATAAAAGGACAGTACGCCGCATAAAATAGGGGAAATGGTGGTACGTTCGAATAGCTGATCAGACCAGCGATAGCGGCTTGCTATTGGCCCGGCAACGCAAAAAACGATTGATTATTTCCCCGTCCGGTATTTTTTTTAATACTTCTGCCGCCGTGGGCACTTGCCTACGGCGCTTAACGGCTGATAATTAGCGGGGGACAGCCCGGAATAGAAATGATATTATCCGGGGGACGGCGGCCGGATTGTCATGATCAAACGATTCCCGAATAGCCAGGCACTAGAACCCGTTTTTACGCGCCGCTTCGGTGTAATCAGAAACGTGATGCACAAAACAGTCGAGCTCAAAAACCCCGTTTCCGGTTTCAAAACGCGCTTTACTGCCCTGGTACTGCTTGAACGGGTGCAGCTCCCCGACGTAGAAAAACCCGCCCGCCGGCAAGACGTCGGCGGCCTGCCGGAAGACAAAGTCCAGATCCTGAATATGTTCTAATACCAGGCTGGTTGTGATCAGATCGGGCGGCGTGCGAACAAAGCTCCAGTTCGCGGTAAGGTCGGCCTGCTGGAAGCTGACGTGCGGGGCGGTAATTTTCTGACGGGCGTAACGGAGCATTTCCCCGGAGAAATCAATGGCCGTGACGTGACTCGCCCGCCCGGCCAGCCAGCCACGCCGTGTTCTTGCCCGTGCCGCAGCCAATTTCCAGGACTTCGGCGAAGGAAACATCCGTCAGCAAATCCCGGATGGCCTGACCTTCGAGATCCCGCGTGGGGTTGAGAACGGCATCGTAAGTGCTGGCCCACGAGTTGTAGGCGGCTTGAATATTCATAGTCAAATATAAACCCTGCCCGGCTCGCGGCCCCGGCATCCTGAGTAGATTTAACCGCTCATAATCACGGGCATAACCCCGAAATCTCAGTAAGCCCAACCTGAGCCGACACGCTATCTTTTGTTTGTTAGGCCGATCCCTGCATCATGCTCATCCCTAAAATTACGGCCTGCCAATCAACGGTTGCGCGGGCGCCGGGCGCCCCCCTGGGAATCCACCTTTTGTAGTTCGTGATCCGGAGGTTATTCGTTGTCCGTAACTTGACAGAAACTTCTTCTCCCTGCACCTGACCGCCTTTATTTAGTATTGGATGCTGACTTCTGCCCGTTCGCCGTCCTCCCCCGTTCCTGTTCCAGTTACCCCAACCCGACCGCAGCGCTGGAGCCGGCCCTGGGCCGTTTATGGCTTTTTTGGATCGCTGCTGCTACTTGGCCTGGGCATTTACGCGGATTACGGTATTTCCTGGGATGAAGACCTGAGCCGCGCCACGGGCATGGTTAACCTGCGGTATCTGGCCGAGCAGGTTTGGCCGGACCTGGCGATTTACCATCGGGATGGCACTTATCCACCCCTGCACGAGTGGGTGAGCCGGGATTACGGCGCTTTATTTGAAACTCCGGCCGCCCTGATCGAACGCTTGCTCCACCTGGAAGATGCGGGCGACCGGTACCGCTTACGGCATTTGCTCACTTTTCTGGTGTGCTTCGGGGGCGTAGTGGCGGTCTACAAGCTGGGCAAACAGCGCTTTGGCGACTGGCGCATCGGACTGCTGGGGGCAATGTGGCTGGTGCTGAGCCCGCGCCTGTTTGCCGAGTCTTTCTACAATAGCAAGGATGCCGTGTTTACGGCCCTGTTCGCCATTGCCATGCACACAGCGGTGCGGCTGGTACTCCGGCCGACGTTGCGGCGGGCGCTCTGGCACGCGCTGGCCTGCGCCGCCGCGATTGATGTTCGCATTATGGCGGTTCTGCTGCCCGTGGTCTCGCTCGGCTTGCTGGCGCTGCGCACCGGGGGCGGCCGGGTAGCCTGGCGCACTACCTGGCCCGTGGCGGGCCTGTACAGCTCGGTGTTGGGGGGATTGGTCGTAGCTTTTTGGCCCTATCTCTGGGCCGCGCCCCTGACCAATCTGCTCCTGGCCTTCCGGCACATGAGCGCTTACTGGTGGAACAATACCGTGCTCTACCGCGGGGAATTTGTGCCGGCCACGCAACTGCCCTGGCACTACGCACTGGTGTGGATTGGCATCACGACGCCGGTTCTCTACCTGAGCGCCCTGGGCCTCAGCCTGCTGGCAACGCTGGGCCGGCTCGGGCGGGACCGCTGGCCGGATTGGGTCGGGGACGAATCGGTGCAGGACCTGTTTTTCGTGGCCCTGCTGGGGCTCCCCCTGCTGGCCGTCATTACCCTGAAATCCGTCCTTTATGATGGGTGGCGGCACCTGTATTTTGTGTATCCGGCCCTGCTCCTGCTGGCCCTCAGGGGCTGGGTGGCGGCGTGGCGATGGCTGGCGAAAATCACGGCCGCGACGCGCTGGCAGTTTGCGCCGGGGGCCTGGCTGATCGCGACGGCGCTGAGCATGGCTGCCATTGCGGCGCAGATGATTGAAGCGCATCCCAATCAACAGGTCTATTTCAATTTCTTCGCGGGCGCCGACGTGGCCCAACGGTATGAGCTTGATTACTGGGGCTTAAGCTTCCGCCAGGGCCTGGAGTACATTGCCGCGCACGACCACTGGGCCCGGATAAAAGTGATGGCCAACGACCCAGTTTTGCCCGTTGCCAAACTCAACCTGAGCCTGCTGCCCCCGGACGACCGGCAGCGCCTGACCTTCACCGAATCGGCGCAGCAGGCGGATTATTTCATCACCAACTACCGCTGGCACCCCGGGCCGTACCCGTATCGGCACGAAGTGTACCGGATCCGGATCGGCGCGGCGCGCATACTCTCGGTTTTTAAGCTGAGCCGGTAGCCGCGTGGCGGGAAATGGGGTACCCTCCCGGGCGCCCAACCGCACTTTTGGGCCCGGCCTAAATCAGTTTCATTACCCAACGGAGCGGCAGCCATTTCATGGCCCGTGCCACCAGGGCCCAGGGCCAGCCGGGCACGAAAGCCTGCACGGGTTCGCGCTCAATGGCTTTGACCAGGGCGCGACACCCCGTTTCGGTGTCAACCATATGAGGCGTGCTCTTGACTTTGGCGTTGATCTCGGAGCGAATGTAGCCGGGATACATGATGCTGACTTGGATGGGCGAATCCAGCAGATCGGCCCGGATGCCTTCGGTAAGCGCCGCCAGGCCGGCCTTGGTGGCAGCGTACGTGGTCTGGGCGCGCGGCATCCCGCGCATGGCCGACACCGACGAAATAGTTACCAGATGGCCGGCATTCTGCGCCCGGAAAATTTCCAGCGCGGCCTCGCACTGGGCCAGCGCAGCCACGAAATTGGTCTGGGCCGTTTGCTTATTGGCGTAGAAGTAGCCAGTGCCCAGCGAAGCGCCTTTGCCCATTCCGGCATTCACAATCACGCGATCAATCGTGCCCAGATCATTTTTGAAGGCCCGAAACACCTCGAACACCTGATCGTGATCGTTCACATCCAACTCCCGGACGAAGACTTTTATATGCGGATGAGCCGCTTCCAGCTCGACTTTCAGGGCGGCGAGCCGGTCGGTGCGCCGGGCGCAGAGGGCGAGGTTGCGGCCCATTCCGGCGTACTCGCGGGCCATGCCTTCGCCCAGCCCGGAGCTGGCGCCGGTGATCAGAATATTGGTGCGGATCATAAGATTGGAGGAAATCTGAACAGGTAAGAGCCGGCCGGCGGCCAATCACCGCATGGCGCGCCGGCAGCGCCAGTGCAAGTAATGGACGAAGATCCAGAAGTTTTTGAACGCCGGATTACGCGTTTGCCGGTGGTAGTAGCGGTAGTAAATCTGCTGAGCAATGGCCGAAAGTCGGAACAAGCCATAAACTTCGTAAAAAGCCCAATTTTCGGGCTGGAATCCGGTTTTTTCGCAGTAGTAGGCCACTACTTCCCGGCGGGTGAGCATGCCCGGCAGGTGCGTGGGCTGGCGGCGGGTGGCCTGGGCCAGAAAGTCATCATCGGCCTGCACCCAGTAGGCCAGCAGGTTGCCCAGGTCCATGAGCGGGTCGCCGAGGGTGGCCAGCTCCCAGTCGAGAATCCCGAGAATACGGGTTGGATCAGCGGCATCGAGCACCACATTATCGAAGCGGAAATCATTGTGGGTAATGCAGATCCGCTCCTGGTCCGGCTGATTAGCGGCGAGCCAGCGTATGATGCGCCGGCCGCTGGGCACGTTCCAGGTGCGGGCCTGGGTGTAGCGCCGGCTCCATCCGTCGAGTTGCCGCTGGATGTAGCCCGCGCCGCTGCTCAGCCCGGCCAGGCCCGCCGCCTGGTAATCGACCTGGTGCAGCTCAATGAGCGCATCGAGCACGTTCAGGCACAATTGCCGGACGGTGGCGGGCGGCAACGCCAGGTCCCGGGGCAGGTTTTTGCGGGGAATAATCCCGGCTACGCGCTGCATCACGTAGAAATCGACCCCGATAATGGACGTATCCTCGCAGTACGTTAACATGTCGGGCACGTAGGAGAAAACTGGCTTCAGGGCTTTTTGTACGCGGTATTCGCGGCCCATATCGTGGGCCGACTTCGCTTTGGTACCCGCGGGCGGGCGGCGCAGAATGAGGTCGGCGTTGGCGTATTCGAGACGGTAAGTCCAGTTGGAGGCACCGCCGGCGTACTGCGTCACGCGCGGCTCGCCTTGCAGGTCGGGGCGCTGCTGCTTCAGCCAGCGGTCTACGGCCGCCGCGTCCAGCTCTTCGCCGGGGCGCAGCGGGCCGGCCGTGTCGAGGAGGCGGGAAGTCGGGGCAACACTCATGGACGGGGCGGGGCTTGCTTGTATTTGGCCAGCTCCACCCGGGCCACCGTGGCGCGGTGCACTTCGTCGGGACCATCGGCCAGGCGCAGCGCCCGCGCCACGGTAAACAAGGCGGTGAGCGGCACATCCTGCGAAACCCCGGCCCCGCCGTGCAGCTGAATCGCCTCATCCACTACGCGTTGCAGCACGTTCGGCGCAATTACTTTAATGGCTGAGATCTCGCTCATCGCGGCTTTCACGCCCTGAGTATCGATTTTCCAGGCGGCGTAGAGCGTGAGCAGACGGGCCTGATCGATGGCCATGCGCAGATCCGCCACCCGCTCCAGATTGCCCCCCAGCTGAATGATTGGCTTACCAAATGCCGTGCGCGCCAGCCCGCGCCGAATGAGCAATTCCAGCGCCCGCTCGGCCGCCCCGATGCAGCGCATGCAGTGGTGAATCCGGCCCGGCCCCAGCCGGCCCTGCGCAATGGCAAACCCTTCGCCCAGACCCACCAGCAGGTTGGATTTGGGAACCCGCACGTTTTCAAACCAGACTTCGCCGTGACCATACGGCGGGTCGTAGTCGCTGAAAGCGGGCAGCATGCGCTGAATGCGCACGCCGGGCGTATCCAGCGGCACCAGCACCATGCTGTGGCGCCGGTGCGGCGCGGCTTCGGGATCAGAAAGCCCCATGAAAACCGCCAGCCGGGCGTCGGGGTGGCCCAGGCCGGTGGCCCACCACTTCCGGCCATTCAGCACCAACTCGTCGCCCTCGGCGCCGATGGTAGCCTGCATGTTGGTGGCATCGGAAGAGGCCACGTCGGGCTCAGTCATGCAGAATACGGAGCGGATTTCGCCCGCCAGCAGCGGCGTGAGCCATTCCGCCTGCTGCGCCGCGCTGCCAAAATAGTGCAGCACTTCCATGTTGCCGGTATCGGGAGCGTTGCAGTTGAAAATAGTGGGTGCCAGCAGGCTGCGGCCGGTTTCTTCGGCAATGGGCGCGTATTCGAGCGTGCTCAGGCCGGCGCCGTGCGCAGCATCGGGCAGGAATAAATTCCAAAGGCCGGCGGCCCGCGCCCGGGCTTTCAGCTCGGTAACGACCGGCAGCACCCGCCAGCTTTGCCAGTCCGCGCCGGGATTGGCGGCGAGGTTGTCGCGGTGATACGTTTCTTCAACGGGCGCGATGTGCTCACGCATGAAGACCCGCACGCGGGCGAGGTAATCCTGGGTTTTGGGGCTGGGAGTGAAATCCATAGCGGGAGAAATTCTAGGAAATAACGCCGCTGTCGATCACCAGCTGCGTGCCATTGGTGTAGCTGGAATCATCGCAAGCCAGGTAGATGAAGGCTTTCGCCACTTCTTCGGCCCGGCCCAGCCGCCGCAGGGGGCTGGCGGCAATCATCTGCTGACGCACTTCGGCGGGGGCGTCTTTAATCAGGGGCGTGTCGATGTAGTACGGGCAGAGGGCGTTGACGCGTACGTGATGGCGGGCAAATTCCAGGGCGGCGGTTTTGGTGAGGCCCAATACGCCGTGCTTGGAGGCCACGTACGCGCTCAGGCCCGGCGCGCCCTTGAGCCCGGCCAGGGACGACATATTCACAATCACGCCCCCGCCCTGCTGCATAAACTGGGTCAGCTC
>JAYWCH010000101.1:0-4603 GCA_043780755.1 Hymenobacter sp. | reverse complement strand
GTGCTGCGGCCGGTGTACCAGGAGTTGCTGCTGCCCAACCTGGTCTACATCGGCGGCGGGGCCGAGGTGGCGTACTGGTTTCAGCTGAAAGACGTGTTTGCGGCGTTTGGCGTGCCGTTTCCGATGGTGCTGCCCCGCAATTCGGCGGAGTACATCAGCCGGGCCAATAATGGTAAGCTCAAGAAGCTAGGGCTGACCTGGCGGGAAATTTTCAAGTCGCTGCCAGAGCTGAAGAAGCAGGTGGGCGCCGCGCTGGGGCAGGAAGAAATCAGCCTGCTGGAGCAACAGCAGGCGCTGGCCACCGCTTTCCAGCAGGTGCAGGACGTGGCCCAGCGCCTCGATCCGACGCTGGTTCGCACCGTGGCCGCCGAGGCCCAGAAGGCCGCCGCCGGCCTTGCCGCCCTCGAAAAACGCCTGAGCAAAGCTGCCGAAACCAAGAATGAAACCGCTTACATCCAGCTCACCGCCCTCAAAGACAAGCTGTTCCCCGACGGCGGCTTGCAGGAGCGCAGCGAGAATGTGTTGAATATTCTGATCAATAATCCCCGGTTTATTCAGCAATTGATCGACGCCTTTGAGCCCTTGGCGCTGGAGTTCACGGTGCTGGTGGAGGAATAAGTTGCGCTGAAATTAGAAGAGGTTTTGCACCGATCCAAGGTCAGGCCCGAAGAACGTTAATCCATGGAATCAGCCGCTCTAAAATCGAATTTGCGCCGCGCCGGACTGGCTCAGCGCCGGGCCTTGCCCGGGCCCGAGGCGGCGCGGCGCAGCGCATTAGTGGCCGACCAGCTATTCCAGCATTTCCCGGTGGCAGCGTGGCGCTGGCTGCATTTGTTTCTGCCGATAGCCCGCCTGCACGAGCCCGATACCTGGCTGATTATCCGCCGGATCTGGGCGGAGAAGCTGCCGGTGCGCCTGGCCGTGCCGGTAGTTCAGCCCGACGGGCTGACCCTGAAACACTACGAGCTGACGCCCGATACGCCCTTACGCAAAAACCGCTGGGGTATTTCCGAACCCGGGGCCCCGCCGGCCGCGACCGAAGTATTCCCGGTCGCCTTCAATGCCGTGCTCGTGCCGCTGCTGGCGGTGGACGCGGCCGGCCACCGCGTGGGCTACGGCGGCGGCTACTACGACCGATTTCTGGCCCAGTGCCGGCCCGAAACCCAGCTTATCGGCCTGACCATCCTGACCGATGCGCCCCACCAAAACATCGCTGACCTGCGGCCCACCGACGTGCCCCTGCACGCCTGCCTGACGCCGGACGGCGTCCGGCGATTTTGACCGGTTTTCAACTGACCTGGGAATTATTCCCTATTCCCGCACCCCCACGATCCGCGCCTGCCCCCAGGGCGCAATACTGACGCGCACCCGCAGGGGCCGCTGCCGTCCGGCTTTTTCCAGGCGCAGGCCGCTGCCTTCGGGCACATAGTAGCGCTCCAGGTTGAAGCGCAGGGCGAAGGCGTGGCGGTACACATCCGTGACCCAGCCGCGCAGCACCACCTGGCTGGCCCCGACCAGCGGAGCTTTGGCATAAACCCCGACGACGGTACTAAGGCTGTCCGGCCCCGACGCCAGCAGCACGAATGCCGACTGGCGGCGGCGCGGGGGAGCGGCATCGTGCCAAAGCCGCAGAGGCGTTTCGCTGATGGCGTAGTGCAGACGCACAAAGTCGCCGTAGAGCAGATTGCGCGGATCGACGGGCGTCGTGGCCAGCACAATCTGCTGGCCAAACGCTGTGGTGGCGTAGCCCGCGCCAGCTACGCCCAGCACGTAGAGCACCTGCGCGGCCACCAGCAGGCGCAGCAGTGGCCGGCGGCGCTTCGGATCCGAAAACCAGGTCAGCAGCTCAGGCATTGCGGGCGGAAATTTCCGGATCGGCCGGGGGTGAGGAAAGCGGGGAATCGTTGGGTAAAATTCCGGCGGGCCAGACCGGAGTGGCGGCGGCCAGCACCCGGGCGTTGCGCCGGCGCAGGTACCAGCTCAGGCTCAGCAGCAGGATTCCGCCCAGCAGGAAAAACAGGGATTTATCGAGGTAAGCCCAGGTGAGCTTGAAATAGGCCACCATGGTCGCCGCCACGAAGAGCACCGCGCCCACGGTCAGCTGCTCGGCATCTTCGGTGCGGTAGGCGCGGGCCAGCACCGAGCCAGCGTGGGCGTAGAGCACCACCAGCGTGGCCACCGCCAGCGGCAGGCCGCCCGGCAAGTAGAACCCCGGCAGGAGCAGCAGCCAGTCGGGCAGGGAACCAAGGCGGCCCCGCGCCCGCTTGCCGGCCACCGACAGCGCCAGCACCGCCCCCAGTGCCGCCAGGTACGGCAGCAGCGGCGGCCGCAGCACATTAGCATAAGTATCCGTCTCGCCAAAAGCCGCCAGGCCGAACATGAACAGATATGCCGCCACCAGCGCCGGCCCCTGCAGGGCCCGGCCCCCGGCCCGGTCGCGCTGCCAGTCGCCGGCCGCGTAAATCAGCATCGCCGGCACAAAAAACCAGGTGATTTTGGCGTGGAGCGCCGCCACCAGCAACCCCGCCTGCCAGAGCAGGCCGGCGGCCAGCACCGTACTGCTCACCACCTCCGGCCGGCGCCACCAGTAGTAGCCCAGTCCCCCCGCCACCAGGCCCGCCGTGGCGTAGCTGAAGCTGCCCAGGGCCTCCACGCAATACGTTTGCACGGCCGCTCCAATCAGCACCGTAAGCAGCACCAACAGGCGCGAGCCATAGCCGTAGCTCAGGGCCACGCCCGCCACCACCCAGGCCAGCAACCCGCTGGCATCGTAGCCCACCAGCTGGTAGAGCTGGCTGGTCAGAATAATGCTGGCCCCGAATAAAATCAGCCCCAGACCAATGAGGCCGTGGCCCAGATCGGGGTTGCCGCGCCGCAGGAAAAAGCTCCCCGCCGCGTAGGCCGCCACCAGGCTGCCCAGCAGCAGCGCCAGCCGCAGGGCGGCGGGCAGGGCCTGCCAATTGGCCGCCACGAGACTCAGCCCGCTGAGGCCCACCAGCACGCAGCCCAATATTGGCAGCAGGCCCAGGGCCCGGCCTTCGGATGGGTAGCGGGCCAGCAGCTTTTGCCGCTGGGCTTCGCTGATGAGGCCTTCGGCGACCCAAGCGGGACCATCGGTTTCTAAAAATTTGCGGGACATGAGCGAAATGTAACGCAGAGTTTTGCTTTACGCTTTATGCGCCCGCGTCATTTCGCGCTTGCCGGGCGGGCCGGGCAGGCGCTCGGTGCGCCAGCCGGCGGCGCGCAGGTTGCGCCGGAACTGGCCCTGGGCGCAGTAGCTCACCAGCCCCGCGCCCGGGGCGGCGGCGGCGTAGAGCTGTTGAAAGATGGCTTCCGTCCACAGCTCTGGCTGTTTTTCGGGGGCGAAGGCATCGAAGTAAATCAGGTCATAGCGGCCGGCGGCCAGCGGGGCGGTTTGCAGCGACTGGGCCATTTTATGCAGGCTGAAGTCCGGCGTTAACGCCACCGGGCGGCTCCAGGGAGCGGCGTGGAGCGCGGCAAACAGCGCTGGCAGCGGGGCGGCGCACTGGTCCCACTCGGGTTGCAGGGCCGCGAGCACGGCGGGCGGCAGCGGGTAGGTCTCCAGGCCGTCGTATTCGATGCTCACGCCGGGGGCGGCGGCCAGGGTCAGCAGCGCGTTCAGACCGGTGCCGAGGCCCACTTCGAGGATGCGCAGCGGCGGGGCCCCGGCGGCGGGCAGGCGCGGCGCCAGCCCGTGCCAGATAAAAACGTGCGCCGACTCCTGCCGCGCCCCGTGCTGCGAGTGGTAATGCTCCCCCAAAGCCGGCACGAACAGCGTGTGCGAACCGTCGGCCGTCAACCGGACTTCTACCTTTGGGGCGCCGCCCGGTTCTTCGTTTTTCATTCCTGTATTCTTCTTGCTTTTATTCCTCTTTTTTTAAGATGCCCCGCATAAAAGTAGCCCTGCCCGAGAGCTTCCCCTTCACCACCGAAGTGCCCGTGCGCATCACCGACCTCAACTACGGCGGCCACCTCGGCAACGACGCGCTGCTCGGTATTCTGCACGAAGCCCGCGTGCAGTTCCTGCGCTCGCTGGGCGTGCCCAACGATTTTGATCCCGTCACCAAGCTCGGCCTCATCATGGTGGATGCGGCCGTGGAATACAAGGGCGAAGCTTTTCACGGCGACGTGCTCCGCATTGCCCTGGCCGCCACCGACCCCGGCAAGTACGGCTTCGACGTCGTCTACCACGTCCATAACCAAAATGGCAAGGAAGTGGCCCGCGCCAAAACCGGCATGCTCTGCTTCGACTACAACCTCCGTAAGCTCCGCCCGCTGCCGCCCGGGCTGGCCGCGCAGGTGGCCTGAGCCGGAACCCAACGCCCGGCCTGCTTGTATCTTTGCATATGTTTCTGGAACTACCCCTCGCCCCCACCCTGACCAAGCGTGATATCCGCAAAATCCCCCTCGACGACCTGAAGTCTTTTTTGGTCGAGCACGGCCAAAAACCCTTCCGCGCCAAGCAGATAACGGAGTGGCTCTGGAAAAATACGGCGACCTCGTTCGAGGAAATGAATAACCTCTCGCTGCCCACCCGCGAGCTGCTGGCCGCCCATTTCGTCATCAACGGCGTGACGGTGCA
>JAYWCH010000100.1:0-2276 GCA_043780755.1 Hymenobacter sp. | reverse complement strand
CGCGGCCGGGTGAGCAACTTCCTCAACAGCTTCAACCTGCTGAATATGTACCTGGAAGTGGACGGGCGCCGGCTGTCGGGCAAGGACGTGAGCAACTTCCGCCAGGCGCTGGATATGCGCCACGCCTCGCTGACCACCACGTTCGACTACGCCGACAAGGCGAGCATCAGCTACACCTATTATGCGCTGCGCCAACTGCCCTTTACCGTGCTGGTAGACGTGTCGGTGACGGCTAAAAAGGACGTGGCCATTACCGCCGCCAGCGTGATGGACGCCCCGGACGCCCTGCGCGACGTGCAGAATTACTACAACGAGATCGACCGGCCCCACGCCACGCTTAGCCTGCTCACGTCGTCGGCGCGGAGCACCACGGGCAAGCTCCAGCTGTGCGCCTCCACCAGCTTTCTTTTCAATGAGCCGCACGGGCAGGAGCCCCGGGTGATCCACGAAATGTGGGACAGCAACATGCACCTGATGAAATTCAGCAAGGTGCTGAAGGCCGGGCAGGCGTATAACTACGCCGTGGCGGGCTCGTCCATCACCTCCGCCCACCACGCCGACCCGCTGAATGAAGCCGAGCGGCTCACCATTTTTGCCCGGCTCGAAGGCAAAGAACGCCTGCTGGCCTTCCACGCTAAAGCCTGGGATGAGCTCTGGAAGAGCGATATCCGCATTGCGGGCGACGCGCAGGCGCAGCAGGACGTGCACAGTATGCTCTACCATCTGTACAGTTTCTCGCGGGCGGGAACCGATTATTCGCCCTCGCCCATGGGCCTCTCGGGCCTGGGTTACAACGGCCACGTTTTCTGGGATGCCGATTTGTGGATGTTCCCGGCCCTGCTGGTGCTGCACCCGGAAATCGCCAAATCGCTGGTCGAGTACCGCTTTCGGCGCTTGGAAGCCGCCCGGCAGAATGCCTTTGCCCACGGCTACCAGGGCGCCATGTTTCCCTGGGAAAGTGCCGATTCGGGCGTGGAAGAAACGCCGGTATGGGCCCTCAGCGGTCCGTTTGAGCACCATATTTCGGCCTGCGTGGCGCTGGCGGCCTGGCAATACTACTGCGTGAGTCAGGACCGGACCTGGCTGCGCGAGAAAGGCTGGCCCATCCTCTCGGCCACCGCCGACTTCTGGGCCAGCCGCGTGGAGCGCAACGGCCCCGGCCGCTACGACATTAAAAACGTGGTAGCCTCCGACGAGTGGGCCGAAAACATCGACAACGACGCCTTCACCAACGCCGCCGCCCAGGTCAACCTGCAGAACGCCGCCGCCGCCGCCAAGCTCCTGGGCCTGCCGGCCCGGCCCGACTGGCTGCTGGTGGCCCGCAATATTCCGATTCTGAAAATGGCCGACGGCGTGACCCGCGAACACGCCACCTACCAGGGTGAAGGCATCAAGCAGGGCGATGTCAACCTGCTGGCCTACCCGCTAAACGTGATTACCGACCCGGCCCAGATCAGAAAGGACCTCGCCTACTACGAAACCCGCGTGCCCACCGAGGGCACGCCGGCCATGACCCAGGCCATTTTCGCCCTGCTCTATTCCCGCCTGGGCAATGCCGACCAGGCGCAGCATTTCTTCCGGGACGCCTACCAGCCCAATCTGCTGCCGCCCTTCCGGGTCATTGCCGAAACCAAGGGTGGCACCAATCCCTACTTCGCCACCGGCGCTGGCGGCGTGCTGCAAGCCGTGCTCATGGGCTTCGGCGGGCTGGATATTACGCCTGCGGGCATCACGCAACGCCGAAGCACGCTGCCCACGGGCTGGCAGTCGGTGCAGATTACGGGCGTGGGCGGAACGGGCAAAACGTATTCCGTGGGTCGCTGACCCCACCGCCGGCGGGTTCGTCCGCCGCGCACTATTCATCCACCTTCAATTTCTCCGCTTTCATCATGCGTAAAATCGTACTTGCCTTTTTGCTCGCCACGGCGGGCGGGGCCGTCGCGCAGTCGCTGCCGGCTTCCCCCCGTCAGCTCTATCCCGACCTGTTTGAGGCCGTGCAGCTGGGCCACGTTTACCCCGACAACAAGACCTTTGTAGATGCCGTGGGCAGGGAGTCCCCGGCGGAAATCCTGCGGGCCTACGCCGCGCAAAAAGTCACGCCGGGTTTTGACCTGACCGCTTTTGTGGCGGCCCACTTCACGCCCCCCGCCGCGGCCGGCGGGCAGTACCACAGCCGGGTGGCGGCCGGCCTGCGCCACCACCTCGACACGCTCTGGACCGTTTTGCAGCGGCAGCCCGATACGTTGGCGCGGGCATTGTCGTCGTCGCTGCTGCCG
>JAYWCH010000099.1:0-11885 GCA_043780755.1 Hymenobacter sp. | reverse complement strand
ACAGGCGCACGCCCTTGCCAATCTGGGGCGCGGCCAGCCCCACGCCGTGGGCGAAATACATGGTTTCGTACATGTCGGCAATCAGCTGCTGCAAGTCGGCGGCGGGCAGGTCGGCAGCCAGGTTTTTGGCTTTGGTTTTGAGCACGGGGTCGCCGATGGCGACAATGGAATAAATCATATCAGAACGATGGTTGGCAATTGTTGAGGAGCCGGTGGAGAGTGAATAGCCGCTTTCGGTTAAATAAAAAGACTGCTGACCAACGGCTAAATCTGGCGGAATCAGCTACGCATGAGCGGCGATTCGAGGAAGGATTGCAGGATAATGGTGGCGCTGATGCGGTCGACGGTGGCTTTGTCGCGGCGGGCTTTCTGGCCGAGGCCGCCGGCCAGCATGGTAGCGTGGGCCATGCGCGAGGTAAACCGCTCGTCGAGCTCGTGAATGGGCAGCTCGGGCAGCTCGCGGCGCAGGCGCCGCAGCAGCCCGACCACGGCGCTGGTCACGTCGGTGGGCTCGTTGAGTAGCGTGCGGGGCATGCCCACCACCAGCGCCCGCAGGGGCTCGCGGCGGTGGTAGGCCAGCACGTAGGCAATCAGATCCTGACTATGAATGGTTTCCAGCGGCGAGGCAATCATGCACAGCGGGTCGGTGATGGCCAGCCCCACGCGCTTGTTTCCGTAATCGATGGCGAGAATGCGGCCCATGTGCCCGGGGTGATGAAGTAGCAAAATTGAAACAGTGGCAGGCATTGCCAACGCAAAGATACGGCAGGGGCGAAGGGCCTCCCGCCACCCATCGGCGGATTGCCCGGCCGGCGCCCCGGTACGCGTAAAATCATATCGTGGAACGCGCGCCCGGCCGCTGGCCCGGCCAGGAGGAATTGCAATATGACTGTAATAAGCACCTAATTTGCTTTTAAAAATAAAATATTGCATTGATATAAGAAACTAACCGATTGCTATACTTATTACCTCCAAACCAGGAAAATTTCTATAAATTTGAGAAGTAGCCCACTTTCTCACTATTCTTTGGATTTCTCCCCGGCTGATGTCTGATCCCCTGCCCGTCGTGGCCCCCGCTGGCCGGCCGGCCGCCGCGTGGTGGCGACGCGGCTGGTTGCGGCAGGGCTTATTTATGGGGCTGGCGCTGGCTTGCGGGATGCTGGTGGCCAATAATCCCTTCCGGCCCTCGTCGACTAACCCCGACGCTACGGCCCGGGGCTACCTGCGCTTCAAGGAGATCCTGAGTTACGTGGATCGGGATTACGCCGATTCGGTCGATACCGAAGCGCTGGCCGATTACGCCGTGGTGCAGATGCTCGAGAAGCTCGATCCCCATTCCGTCTACATCCCGGCCCGCGACCGTGAAAAGACCGATTCTTTCCTGCAAAGCGACTTCGACGGCATCGGGATTGAGTTCAACCTGTTTCGCGACACCATGACCGTGGTGGCCCCGCTCAGCGGCGGGCCGGCCGAGCAGGCGGGCGTGCAGGCCGGCGATCAGATCCTGAGCATCGGCGGCCAGCGCGTGTCGGGCGGTCGGTTGACTACCGGCCGGCTCATCGAGATTCTGCGCGGGCCGCGCGGCAGCTCCGTCACGCTGGAGCTGCACCGCCGCCGGCAGCCCCGCGCCCTGAGCTTCACCATCGCCCGCCGCCGAATCCCAAACTCCTCCATCGATGCGGCTTACCTGATTGATGATCAAACGGGTTACATCAAAGTCAGCCGGTTTGCTTCGAATACCTACGACGAGTTTAAAGCCGCCCTGAGCGACCTGCGCCGACAGGGCCTCACTCGGCTCGTGCTCGACCTGCGCGGCAATCCCGGCGGCTACCTCGATCGGGCCACGCGCCTGGCCGATGAGTTCATCGCCGGCTCGCGCAAAATCGTGTACACCGACGGCAAGGGCGAGCAGTACGACACCCAGACCTACGCCCGCGTGGCCGGCGACTTCGAGGAAGGCCCGCTCGTAGTGCTCGTGGACGAAGGCAGCGCCTCGGCCGCCGAAGTGGTGGCTGGCGCCCTCCAAGACCACGACCGGGCGACGCTGGTGGGCCGCCGCACCTTCGGCAAAGGCCTGGTGCAGCAGCCGATTGCCCTGAGCGACGGCGGCGAGCTGCGCCTGACCATTGCCCGCTACTACACGCCCTGCGGCCGGTCGATTCAGAAACCCTACGGTGCGAATTACGCTGAATACAGCCGCGAGCTCACCGGCCGCTCCGCCCGGGGCGAGTTGGCCTCGGCCGACAGCACGCACTTTGCCAGGGAGCTGCGCTTTCGCACCGACCACGGGCGCACGGTGTACGGCGGCGGCGGCATCATGCCCGATATTTTCGTGCCCCGCGATACCCTGGCGCACTCCGCCTACTTCACCCGGCTGCTGAGTCATGGGGTGGTGCGCGCCTTTGCGCTCTCCTTTTATCAGAGCCACAAGGTGGAGCTGGAAGGGCTGCGGTTTGAGCAGTTCAACGCCAGCTTCCGCATCTCGGACGCGCAGCTGGCCAGCCTGGCCGCCCAGGCCGCACTCGACGGCGTGACCCCCGATCCGGCGGCGGCCCGGCGCTGCGCGGCGCTGCTGCGCAATCAGCTCAAGGCTTTCATTGCCCGCAGCGCCTACGGCTTGATTCCGTATTATACCGTGCTCCGCGAGCAGGACCCGGAGTTGCAGCGCGCCCTGCACGCGGCCAGCGACAGCACTGCTCAGCTGGCGCTGCTGGGCAAGTAAAATCGGTGCGGCGAGCGGCGGCCAACGAGCGCCGGGCCGATTACCGGCGGACGGGAAATGGGGCCGGCCGGGCCGTAACTTCACTTTCCAATCCCACCCAAACCGCTCTTTTATGGCTCATTATCACCGCCTCGGCCAGATCCCGCGCAAGCGCCACACCCAATTCCGGCAGCCCGATGGCTCGCTCTATTCGGAGCAGCTGGTGGGCACGCTGGGGTTTCACGGCGTGTCGTCGCTGCTCTACCACGTGCACCCGCCCACCCAGATCAAGCATGTGGGGGAGCCCCGGCCCTACGGCGCCCGGCTGCTCAAGGACCGCCCGCTGCAGCCCGAACACCTGCGCACTCTGGCCCAAACCAGCACCGGCGGCGACTACCTGGCCGCCCGCCAGACCCTGCTCGGCAATGCCGACGTGACGATGAGCATCTGCAATCCCACGGCCCGGCACATGGATTACTACTACAAGAATGCCCAGGCCGACGAGATTATTTTCGTGCACGAAGGCCGGGGCGAGCTCTGGAGCCAGCTCGGCATCGTGGCCTTCGAGCCGGGCGACTACGTGGTGGTGCCGCGCACCATTATTCACCAGCTGCATTTTGAGGAAGGGCCGGTGCGACTAATGATTATCGAGTCGTTCAGCCCGGTGGAAACCTGCCGGCGCTACCGCAACCACTTCGGGCAGCTCCTGGAGCATTCGCCCTACTGCGAGCGCGATATGCGGCCGCCGACGGCGCTGGTTACAGGTGATTTTCCCGAAGGTGATTATCTGGTGCACGTCAAGAAAGAGGGGCTGTTGCACCAGCTCACGTACGCGCACTCGCCGTTCGACGTGGTGGGCTGGGATGGCTACTTTTATCCCTACGCCTTTAGTATTCATGACTTTGAACCCATTACCGGGCGCCTGCACCAGCCGCCGCCCGTGCACCAGACTTTTGAGGGGCACAACTACGTGATCTGCTCGTTTGTACCCCGGCTTTTTGACTATCATCCGCTCAGCATTCCGGCGCCCTACAACCATTCCAACGTCGATTCGGACGAGGTGCTGTACTACGTGGCCGGTAATTTTATGTCGCGCAAGGGCGTTGATCTGGCGTCGTTTACCTGGCACCCCACCGGGTTGCCGCACGGTCCGCACCCCGGTACGGTGGAGGCGAGTATCGGCAAAAAAGAAACCCACGAGCTGGCCGTGATGCTCGACACCTTCCGCCCGCTCTACCTCACCGAAGCGGCGCTGCCCTACGTCGACGCCCGCTACCCGATGAGCTGGAACCCCGGCTTCGTGCCCGACCCGCCCCGCGCGGCCGATCTGATGGACTGAGACCCGCCCGTAGCGCCGGGACGATGTAGCTTTGTTGTCTTTTTGCTTAACCTGATCACCATTTCTATGAAAAAATCCCTGTTGTTGATCCCGCTGGCGTTGTTGCTGATTTTTACCGGCTGCAAGACAATCCAGCAGCTGCTCACCTTTTATATTGATGACAGCCAGACGGTTCACATTCCGGCTTCGCCCACGGCCATTACCATGATCTCGCTGCCGCCCGTCAGCGTGAGTACGCAGTCGGATGCCAAGTTTAAGAACAATAACACCAGCGCTAATCTGGTGAAGGACATCACGCTGAATAAGCTCACGCTGACCATCACCGACCCCACGGCGCAGAATTTTAACTTTCTGCAGAAGATCGAGATCGATATCAGCACCAACGCCAACGACCAGATCCGGCTGGCTTACCTCGATGTGATCCCGCAGAACGTGAGCAGCATCGACCTGAACCTGACCGACGCCAAGCTCGACAGCTACGTGAAAGCCTCCAGCTACACGCTCACCACCAAGGTGCAGACCAACCAGCCCCTGGCCAAAGACGTGACCATGCGGGTCGATACCCGTTTCAAAGTCACGGCCGATCCTTTTTAAGCGAAAATCAGCCCATTACGAAAAAGCTAAAAACAGAATAGCCGGCTCATGGAGCCGGCTATTCTGTTTTGGTAGTCAAGCGGTTGGCATTTATTCTACCACGGCTACCCGGTTGTAGTAATCCAGCATGCGAGCTACTTCGGCGGGCTGGTCGAAGCGCAGGTGCTCGCCGGTGGCGTAGGTGCGCACGGCCTCGGCGCGGGCGCCGAGCAGGCGCAGGACGGTGGTCTGAGTGGGGTCGAGCGGGCGCAGGGGCTCGGCGGCGCTGCGGCCGGAGCCGACCATCAGGACCGGGGCCTGGGCTTTGCCGGCCGCGTCGGGGCTGGGATTGTGAAGCCAGGCCAGGAGCAGCGGCCCGGCGTCGGTCGTGGTGAGGACCTCCACGAATTCGCGGTGCGTACCGCCCGTTGCGTGCACCAGGCGGGAGCGAAAGCGGCGCAGGGCCAGCTCGCCGGTGCCACCGGCTTCGCCCAGGTCGAAGCCGCGCAGACTGCCCAGGGGCCAGAGGTGGGTCAGGTCGGTGTTGAGCGAATCCTGGGCTTCGAGCAGGTGCAGGCTGGTGCTGTAGCGCAGACCGGGCACGGGCAGGTAGCGGCCGTCGAAGGTGCGCAGGGCGCCCGTTTGAAAATCACCTTTGCCCAGAAAACCGCCGGGCTGCTGGCTCAGGGAAGTGCGCAGGGCCAGGCCCGCCGGCGAGGCATTGGCTTGCAGGTACAGGGCCCGGGCTTCCTCCGCTTGTTCCCGGATGGTTTGGGCCCCGGCCGGTAGCCAGCCCAGAAGTAAGAAAAGGACGACTAAATAGTAGGAGTTTTTCACTTATCGAATGCAGACAAAACGTGAAACAAAAATATATATCAAATTTACGATAATATTCGGGAGCGCTCGTACTATTTGGTATACTTTTTTGTTCCGCCGCCGCCATTGCGGATCGGGGCTGGTCGTTATTCGGGCCGGGCGGTAGCGGCAACTAAGATTCAGGCTGTCATTTTTTTATGTACCGCGCTGGGTAACCCCGCGCGCGGTCCGGGCGCCGCGGGCCGGCTCAGCGGTTGCGGCCGTACTGTTCGTGGCTGCTCACCCAGTCGGAGCTGCTGATGGCCGCGCCCAGGCTCAGCTCGCCGGCCAGGACCACGCCGGCCACGATCTCGGCAAACTTGCGCACCGTACCCCGGCCCACGCAGCCCAGCATGCGCAGGCACTCATTCTGGGTAGCCAGGCCGGTGCCGCCGCCGTGGGTGGCCACGATGAGCGAGGGAATAGTGATGCTGATGTAGAGATCGCCTTCGGCCGTGACCTCCGAATAGAGGATGCCGGCGCTCGACTCGCTCACGTTGGCCACGTCCTGACCGGTGGCGATGAACAGGGCCGTGATGCCGTTGGCCGAGTGCGCCCCGTTGTTATTGGCCCCCGAAATAAAGGCACCTACGTTGCTCACCTGCCCGTGGTAGGCGAGCTGCTCGGGCGTGACGCGCATGCGCTGCATGAGCACGTCGCGCTTCACCACGGCTTCGGCTACCACGCGCTTGCCCCGGGTGCGCATGATGTTGATCTGCGAGGCTTTTTTGTCGGTGGCAAAGTTGGATTCGAGGTAGAAATGCTCCACTTTCGGGCCTTTGTAATGGTCCAGAATCCAGGAGCAGGCGGCGAAGGTGGCGCGGCCCACCATGTTCTGGCCGGCAGCGTCGCCGGTGCTGAAATTAAAGCGCAGGTAGGCGAATTTATTGCTCAAGTAGGTGTCGATGTACTGGAGCCGGGCCACGCTCGACGTGCTTTCGGCCTGAGGCCGGATCTGGTCGATATGGTCTTCCACCCACTTGCCAAAGTCGCGGGCGCCCCGGGCATCGCTGAATACGAACACCGGCGCCCGCTGCATGGCGTCGCCGATGACGGTGCATTTCACGCCCCCGCACAGGTTCAGCACCTGCATTCCCCGGTTGTAGCTCGCCACCAGCGTGCCCTCGGTGGTGGCCAGCGGAATGAGAAAGTCGCCCTGGGCGTGCTCGCCGTTTACGGTCAGCGGCCCGGCCAGGCCCACCGGAATCTGGGCCACGCCCATGAATTGCTCGCAGTTGCCCTGGAGCTGGTGAGCATCGAAGGAATACTGCTTGAGGTGGTGGAATTCTTCATTCGAGAACTGCTCAGCAAAGCGCTGCCGGGCGGCGATGGCTTCGTCGGAATAGTCGTCCTGATCCGAGCGCGGAATCCGGGGCTTGTGGTTGGCTGGGTTCACGATGGCGTCCTCCACTTCCACGTGCAGGTCGCCGAAGGCATCGGTTGTGAACCAGAGCTGCACGGCGTGCATGCCCTCGGCCAGCGTGGGCGTGTCGAGCACGAGCACGAGCGAGCTGCCCACGAGTAGCTCCAGCGCCTGTCCGTCGTTATTAATAGCCGCCGCCGCCCGTCGCTCGCCGGTGCTGAGCTCCACCATAATTTTGGCGGCCGGAATCACCAGCTCTCCAATCTGCACCTGCCGGAAGCCGGTGATCTTCACCGTGTCGAGCCGGTTTTTGAGGCTGAAGGCCACGCCCCCGGCCTGGGGCAGATTGTGCAGGCTGCCACGGGTGTAAAGCAGCTTCAGGAGCAGGGGGCTGGGCGTGAAAATCATGGCAATCAGCAGATAAGGTGGGTGGGAGTACGCGAAAGGCGGGCGGGCGGGAAGCGAAGCGGAAAAAAATTGCCGAAAAATGGTCCCCGCCGCAAGGTAGCGGATAGCCGGCCGGGGCAGCGGCGGCCGGCCGGCCGACCCGGGAATACTGGCCAACCCGCGCCGCCTGATTCCCGACGTAACATACCGGTAATTATTCGAAAAATAATAGCCCCGGATTCGATTTCTTGCGCCTTCGTGATTGCTCAGGCGCTTGGTTCACAGATTATTCACTCCATAAGTGCGTATTTGGTTCTTTTGAACCTCCGTGCGTCGGCGCGGTTATAGGCGCCACGTTACCCCCGGGCCGGCTGCTGATTAGCAGGGGCTACGCCGGACGTATTACCTTTGTGTGTCGGCGGGAATGCCTGCCGACCGCCACTTTTTAGCTATGGTCTTATTATCTTCCGACTATCCCCGCTTCACGCTCGGTAGTACCCTCACTGCCGAACAACGAGCCTTTTTCGCTAGCTACGGTTTTCTGCATTTTCGTCCCTTCGCCTCGCCCGAGCAGGTGGAGCAAATCCTGAAAGCCACCCAGCAAGTGCAGGCCAAATGGCTGGCCGAGGGCGTGGAAAAGGTCAATGGTGTACCCATCAAGTACGGGCAGGACGTGGATGGCTCCCGCATCGTGCAGCGCTTCGCCTTTACCTCCCAGCACAGCGAGGTTTTGCACAACCTGGTGCAGGACGAGCGCTTCAGAGCCCTCTTCCCCCTGCTCGAAGCCGAAGGCGGCCGAGTGGGCGAGAACGAAAAAGACGGCCTTGTGGTGAACCACTACGTGAACATGGAAGGCTCCGAATTCTCGCAGATGGGCTGGCACACCGACTCGCTGCGCGACGTATTCTACGGCAAGCGCATTGGGCCGATGCTCAACGTGGGCCTGCATCTTGACGGTACCAAGGCCACCAACGGCGGCCTGCGCATCATCCCCGGCACGCACCGTCAGGGGCTGCACAAAATGCTGTTTCGCAAGAAGTATTACAAGGACGTTTTCTACGATCCCAGCGAGATGGCAATTGAAACCGAGCCGGGCGATTTGACCGTGCACGACGGCCGCATGTGGCACCGCGTGGCCCAGTCGCCGCTCACGGGCGAAGCCAGCCGCCGCCGCGTCATGTACGTGCCCATCATCGCGGGTAAGTACCAGCCCAAGAGCGAGGCCAGCCCGACGCCGTTCTACCTGCGTTTCCTGCACCTGGTGAAATAAATGCGGGCCGCAGCAGCGGCGGGCGCCCCCGGCAAAGAGCTGGCGTGCGCCTTATCTTGCCGCCTCCTTCCTTGTTTTTGATTTAAGAAAAAATGGCTTACGCTCTCGTTACCGGGGCTTCCCGGGGTATTGGCCGCGCCCTGGCGCTTCTGCTGGCCCAGCGCGGCTTCGACCTGCTTCTGGTGGCGCGCTCCGAAGACCATCTCCTGACGCTGGCCCAGGAAATCGGGCAGCGCCACCAGCGGCAGGCCCGCATTCTGGCACTGGACCTGGCCGCCCCCGGCGCCGCCGAAACCGTCGCAACCTGGGCCACCGCGCAAACCGACCAGCTGGCGGTGCTGGTCAACAACGCCGGCTACGGCCTCTGGGGCCGCTTCGAGCAGCTCAGTCTGGCGGATCAGCAAAATATGTTGCAGCTCAACATGATCCTGCCGGTGGCCCTCACCCACGCCCTGCTGCCGGCCCTGCACCAGATGTCTAAAGGCTACATTCTGAACGTGGCCAGCACGGCAGCCTACCAGGCCGTCCCGTCGTTGTCGCTCTACGCGGCCAGCAAAGCGTTTCTGCTGAGCTTCAGCCGGGGGCTGCGCTACGAATTGAAAACCAGCAATGTATCGGTGACGTGCCTGTGTCCCGGCGCCACCACCACCAGTTTTGCCGACCGCGCCGGTATGAGCGCCGAGCTGCAAGCTACCGCCAACAAAGTATCGATGAGTGCCGAAGTCGTGGCCGCCGCCGCCCTGGCCGGCCTGCTCGTGGGCGAAGCCGAAGTAGTCCCCGGCGTACTCAATAAAGTATCGGCCGGCCTTACCAGCTTCGTGCCCAAAGGTTTGGTGGAGAAAATTGCGGCCGGGATCTACGAGAAATATTTATAAAGCCGCGTGGTCTGAACGGCTGATTCGTTACGCCGGGCACTGCGCCGACGGCGATAAGTGGCGTCAGCCGCTTGGGAAACTGCCGTTTATATTTCTCCCGAAACCGTCCGGTCGCGGTATGACGTTGCTTTTAAGATCCAACGGCTAATCACCCATTCCCAAACTACTCTTCTCCACCCGCCGCACCCGGCACACCCGGCCGGCCAGCCAGTAGGCAAGCCAGCCGAAAAAGGGCGCGGCCAGCACGTCGTAGGAGTAATGCACGCGTTGCACCAGCACCAGCGTACCCACGGCCAGCATGATAACGGTTAGCGCCCGGCGCCAGCGGCGGCCCCGGGTCGCGAGGACCAGTAGGGCCATGGTAGCGGTGTGGCCCGAGAAGAACAAGTCGCGGACAATGGGCTGGGTGGTGACGGCAAAAATGTGGTCCATCACCGGATCGTGCAGAATCACCAGCGCCCTGGGGGGCTCCAGCGGCAGCAGCCAGAGCGTAATCATACGCAGCAATTGCAGGAAATAATAGGCCCACAAAGCCCGCAGCAGTAATTGCGGGCGCGGCAGCAGGAAATAAAATGTGGCCGCGATGCTGCCGTAAATCAGCGTGAAGGTGAGGGCCGATACGTCGTGGACCGGCAGCAGGGCCAGCAGCGGATCGGGGAGCAGCCGGCCGGGGCGCGCCTGGACGAAATGGTAGAACCCGGGCAGAACGGGCAGCAAGCCCAACAAGAGCAGGATAATCAGGCCGAGGCGGGCGCGAAAGCCGGGGCGGGCCCACGCCAGCGGCCAGGTGGCGGCTTCCGGATCGACCGGTGCCGGGGGGACGGCGGCGGACGGGGCTAAAATTGGGGGAGTGAAGAGGATGGCCACGAAACAGGGCAGTCAGGCAAGCAGTGAATAGGAAAGGAGGGCGCAAAATACGCACCCCGCCGACTGCCGGCGCGCGGGTCAGCATCTCCGACGTAACATTGCTGACCCGCCAAAGGATGCCGGGCCGCCTTTACCTCTTGATTGCTCTTTTATATATGCGCATTTCTATTCCCTCACTTTCGGTTGGCGTCACGCTGGCCCTGACCAGCCTGGCGGCGCAGGCGCAAAATGCGGCTCTGGACGCCCGCATTGCCCAGCTATCGGCCCAGGAGGAAAGTAAAGTCATCGCCTGGCGCCGGGATATTCACGAGCATCCCGAGCTGGGCAATCAGGAAACCCGGACGGCCGCCCTGATCGCGGCCCACCTCAAAAAACTCGGGCTGGAAGTGCAGACCGGCGTGGGCCGGACCGGCGTAGTCGGGATTCTGCGCGGCGGCAAGCCCGGCCCGGTGGTGGCCCTGCGCGCTGACATGGACGGCCTGCCGATCATCGAGAGCAGCGGCCTGCCCTTCGCTTCCAAAGTCACCACTACCTACGCCGGCCAGGCAGTGGGCGTGATGCACGCCTGCGGCCACGACACCCACGTGGCCATGCTCATGGGCGCGGCCGAAGTGCTCAGTCAGGTGAAAAACGATTTGCCCGGCACGGTGAAATTCATCTTCCAGCCCGCTGAGGAAGGCTCTCTGCCCGGGGTGGAAGGCGGCGCCAAGCTCATGGTGAAAGAGGGCGTGCTCGACAAGCCTAAGGTCGATGCCGTGTTCGGCGTGCACATCAATGCCCAGACCGAAGTGGGCAACCTCAGCTACCGGCCGGGGGGCGAAATGGCCTCGTCCGACCGCTTCACCATCAAAGTGCACGGCAAGGGCTCGCACGGCGCTTACCCCTGGAATAGCGTGGACCCGGTGGTGACGGCTGCCCAGATCATCATCGGCCTGCAAACCATCGTGAGCCGGCAGGTGAAGCTGATTGATGACGCGGCCGTGGTGACGGTGGGCACCATCAACGGCGGCGTGCGCTACAACGTCATCCCGCCCGATGTGGAAATGAGCGGCACCATCCGCGCCTTGAGCCCGGCGGTGCAGCAGCAGATCTGGGCCTCCATCCGGCGTATCGCCACCAACATTGCCGAGAGCGCCGGCGCCACGGCCGAAGTCACCATCGACCCCTACGTGCCCGTAACCAGCAACGACCCCGCCCTGACCGCCCAGATGCTGCCCACGCTGCAAGCGGCGGCCGGCGCGGCCCACGTCCGCGAAATTAAGGCCGTGACCGGCGCCGAGGACTTCGCCTATTACCAGGAGAAAGTGCCGGGCCTGTTCCTCTTCGTGGGCGGCATGACCAAAGGCCAGGACCCCGCCACGACTGCCGACCACCACACGGCCGGCTTCCGCATCGACGAGAGCGGCCTCACGCTGGGCGTGAAAACCCTCGCCACGCTGGCCGCCGACTATCTCAGCGCGAAGAAAATCTAGCGGAATCCGCGCCTGCGTTCAACGTCCTGGTTGGGTTAGGCTAAGTGTATAAGATTTTGGTATTTATTGCCGAATCTTATGCGCTTAGAGCGTGAGGACAATCAGCGCAGCCAATCAAGTGCGGCGGCCACGTGCCAGAAAGCTAAGAAGGACACAACGGTTTTTTCGTAACGCGTGGCGAGG
>JAYWCH010000098.1:0-3978 GCA_043780755.1 Hymenobacter sp. | reverse complement strand
AAGCGCATCGAGCAGCGCACGGTCCGGATCGTCTGAAGGCGCTGACTGACTCCATTTTTACCTTTCACGGATTTTACTCGCCGGATGAAAAAGATTATTCTTGCGCTGACCCTGGCGCTGGGCCTGAGCGGCTACGGCACCTATGCGCAGGTGACCGCCCCGGCGATCAAGGCGCCGGCCACGAAGCTGAGTACAGCGGATGCGCAGCGCATCGACCAGCTCCTGACCGAGTACACGGCGGCCAACCGCGTGCCCGGCGCCATTGCCCTGGTCCTGCGCGATGGCAAAATCGTATACCGCAAAGCCTTCGGACTGGATGACGTGGCCGCGAAAACCCCGCTGCGGCCCGATGCCATCGTGCGCATCGCCTCCCAGACCAAAGCCGTGACCAGCGTGGGGGTGATGATGCTTTTTGACGAGGGTAAATTCCAGCTTGACGACCCCATCTCGAAGTACTTACCCGCCTTCGACAACGCCAAAGTCCTCGCATCCTTCAACGAAAAAGATTCGACCTACACCACCATACCGGCCCGGAGTGCCGTCACCATCCGCCAGCTGCTCACCCACACTTCGGGCATCAGCTACCCGGTGATCGGGACCAAAGAGGCACGAGCCATCTACGCCAAGGCGGGAATTCCGAGCGGCATTGGTACGCCCACGGGCACGCTGGCGGCGTCGATGGAAACCCTCGGGCCGCTGCCGCTCATGCACCAGCCGGGCGCGCAGTTCACCTACGGCCTGAGCGTGGACGTGCTGGGCCGGCTCATCGAAGTGCTCGCGGGCCAGCCGCTGGACCAGTTTCTGCGAACCCGGATTTTTGAGCCGCTGGGCATGCGCGATACCTACTTCTACCTGCCCGCCGCCAAACAGGCGCGGCTGGCGCGTCTCTACACCGAGGACGACGCCAAAAACACCGTCCTCACCCAGCGCCAGGGCCGGATGATTCCGGATTATCCGAAGGCGGCCGGCACCTATTTTTCGGGCGGGGCGGGCTTGTCGTCCACCATCGACGACTACGCCGTGTTTCTGCAAATGCTGCTCAATAACGGCACGTACCACGACCACCGGCTGCTGAAAGCGCCCACCGTCGCCCTCATGACCCAGAATCAGATCGGCGACGTGGATCAGGGCGACCACAAGTTCGGGCTGGGTTTCAGCATCAGTACGGCCCGGAGCGCGGCCAAACAGCCGGGTCTGTCGGTGGGCTCTTTCGAGTGGGGCGGCATTTTCGGCACCGCTTATTGGGTTGATCCCAAGGCGAAACTGGTGGCCCTGATTTACACCCAGAAATATCCCAACAGCCGGGGCGGCGATCTGGACGACAAGTTCAAAACCGCCGTTTACCAGTCGTTTGCCCCGGCCGCTCTCTTCAAATAAACGGCTTTTCGCCCCCGCTTTCCTCACTTCGCCATCATGCTCGACAAACACGGCATCGCCAAAAGAATTGCTCAGGAAGTCAAAGACGGCTCCTATGTCAACCTCGGCATCGGCATTCCCACGCTGGTGGCCAATTATATTCCGGCGGGTATTAATGTCGATCTACAGTCGGAGAACGGGCTGCTCGGCATGGGCCCCTTCCCCACCGAGGACCAGATCGACCCTGACCTGATCAACGCCGGCAAGCAAACCGTAACCACGCTGCCCGGCTCGAGCATTTTTTCCTCGGCCGATTCCTTCGGTATGATTCGTGGCGAGCACGTGGACCTGACCATTCTCGGCGCGATGGAAGTATCGGAGCGCGGCGATATTGCCAACTGGAAAATTCCCGGCAAAATGGTGAAAGGCATGGGCGGCGCCATGGATCTGGTGGCTTCCGCCAAAAACATCATCGTGGCCATGCAGCACGTGGCCCGGGACGGGTCTTCCAAGCTGCTGACTGACTGCACGCTGCCCATCACGGGCCTGCGCTGCGTGAAAAAAATCGTGACCGAGCTGGCCGTGCTGGACGTCACGCCCGATGGCTTCGTGCTGCGCGAGCGCGCGCCCGGCGTGACGGTGGCTCAAATCGTCGCCGCTACCGCCGGCCGGCTGATCATCCCCCCTGGCGAAATACCGGAAATGGTGCTCTGATTTTTTGCGGCCGGATTCGTAACCAAAGCGGCGGTTTGTATCTTCACTGGACTTCCACCCTGTTACGAATTTATGCGTCTACTTTTTCCCGCGCTGCTCCTGACCACCGCGCCGGCGCTGGCCCAGAATTCCCCCGTCATCGACCGCAGCGATCTGCCCGCGACCAGCGCCGCCACCGTCGACTCGCTGCGGCTGAGCGTGGCCCGTCCGCAGCTGCCCGCCACGGCGCCGGCCCTGTCCCAGCGCGGAGCCAACCAAAGCTGGAATTACACCGGCCTGCTGCCCACCGCCCAGCGCGTGGAACGCTACGTTTCGGTAGGCAGCGTGGCGGCCACAGCCCCCATTTACAGCTTCTCGTTTGGCATTCTGGGCGGGGTGAATCAGGCGACGGTAGCCTCGCCCCGGGCGCTGCCACTGCCCGCCGGCGCGCCCATTGCAGTCAGCAACTCGTACCAGTTTTTTGCAAATTCCAATGCCGACTTTCGCTCCGTTGGTTACGGGGGCACTCTTAGCGGCTTCACGGTGCCGGTAACTTACGTCAGCCAGGCACAGCAGGACGTTATTTACCGCTTTCCGCTGAGCTTCACCAGTGCGGCCGATTCCAGTAACTCCCTGCTCACGACGCCCGCCGCGTTGGCCGGCACGGGCTTTTTCAGTCAGAAACGCAAGCGCGTGAACCGGCCCGACGCCTGGGGCACGCTCACCACGCCCTTCGGCACCTTCCAAACAGTGCGGGTAGTTACCCGGCTGCAGGACCATGACAGCCTCTCGTTCAATGGGTTGAGTCAGGCGATCGATCTGCCCATCACCCGCGAGTACAAGTGGCTGGCTAAGCAGCAACGCATTCCGCTGCTCACCATTACCACCCAGCTGCTGGCCGGCCGCGAAGTAGTGACCGGCGTAGAATACCGCGATACGTACCGCCGCCTGAGTCCCCTGGCCGCCCGCGACGCGGCTACCGACGCTGTCCTGACCATCGCACCTAACCCTTCGGCCGTGGGCAGCGGGCTCGTCCTGACGCTGCCGGCTGGCGGCGGGCCAGTCACGGTTTCGGCTACTGATCTTCTGGGCCGGACGCTTTTCCGGCGCAGCTTTGCCGGCAGCCCGGACCGCCTCAGCCTCGGGGCCGACACGTTCGGGACTTTCCGGGGCGTGGTGCTGCTCAGGGTCGAGACCGGGCGGGGCGTTGCCACGCGGCGGGTAGTACGGGAGTAATTATTATTACTGCCAGCACCGTTTCAACCGGTTATTTGTTTAGCTACCCGTTGGCAACTACTGCCAACGGGTTTTTTTACGGGTAATTTTACCAGGCCCATTCATCGTCCACGACTGGACGCCGAACTTCGCCCGGATTTACCAGCAATCTCTTTTCCATAAATTCAGTATGGCTACTCCTCTCAACGGCAAATCTTCAGCCGCGGCTTCTACCAACGGCAAAGCGGCCGCCAACGGCACCACGAGCCGGAAAATCACGAAGGCGGCGCCCGTTGAGCGACTCACGCCCACGGCCGTGCCGGCGCACAAGCTGGTGCTACGTACCCTACGGCGCTCCGACTTCAAGGCAATCAAAGACATCATGGATCAGGTATATTCCAATATGGAAGGTGCCTGGACCGCCGACGAATTCAGCGCCCTGATCCGCAAGTTTCCCGAAGGCCAGATTGGCATTGAGGATAACGGCCGGCTGGTGGCGGCGGCCCTGGCTATCATTGTGGAATACAGCAAGTACGGCGACAAGCACACCTACGCCAAGATCACGGGCCAGGGCAAATTCGACACCCACGACCCGGACGGCGACACGCTCTACGGCGTCGACGTCTTCGTGGACCCCGAGTACCGCAGCCTGCGCCTGGGCCGCCGCCTCTACGACGCCCGCAAGGAGCTGTGCGAGAACCTGAACCTGCGCGC
>JAYWCH010000097.1:0-6821 GCA_043780755.1 Hymenobacter sp. | reverse complement strand
GGCCAGCTCCGCCGCCGTCAGCCACACCTTTTCAATGTCCTCCCATTCCACTTTCAGCTTGGCTGGGTCCACGGCCAGTGTCTGGCCCCGGTCGTCCCGTGCCCACGCCAGAAACGGTTTTAACTGTTTCACCACGCCGGCCACCGTGTTTTGAGCCGACCCGCGCACGTCCCGCAGGTGCCCCAACAGCGAGTCGTGCATCCCAGCGTTGTAGTCCGCCGTTGTCAGTCGTCCCGGTAGCGTCTCCGCAAACTCAAGAAGCGTATTGTGCGCCGTTTTGTAGCCCTTCAAGGTGTGAAACCGGAACCCCCGTGCCCGCAATACTTCAATATAAGCCCCAAATAAATCGGTCAGCAGCGGCGCGGGCGGTAAATCAGCCGCCGCCACTTTAGGTGCCAAAGCGTCCTTCAATAGGGCAGCGGTTACCATCACGCCCGCCGTGCGAAGGTCCCGGTGGGCTCTCACCACCTTCTCACTTAACGCATCGAGCACGTCATTAGCTTCCTGGAACCCGCTAAAAGATTTCCGAAAGCGGCTTTTTTCTTCGTTCCACTCGGCAGTCAGGCACCGTTCGCCCGTGCTCAGCCGCAGCCGTTGCCCGTCGAAAGTAGCCACCAGATACACTTTGCAGCGCCCAGCAGCATCCGGCTGGTCCGTGCGACGTTCAAATTTGATTATCATGACTTGGGAAAAGTAGTGGCAAAAGTAGTGTCACGTACAGTGGCAAAATTCCCGTAGCAAGTCGGTTTACAAAGGGTAGCGCATCAAACGCAAGAACCCCCGAAAAGTGCCTCTACTACGTAGTAAGCGACTATTCGGGGGTTCCCGTAGCTAGTAAATGTACCCGGAGCCGGAGTCGAACCGGCACATCTTGCGATATTGGTGTTTGAGACCAACGCGTCTACCGGTTCCGCCATCCGGGCGGGATGAGCTTGCAGAACTATTCCGCTCTGCCGGTATCAGGAGCGGGCTGCAAAGGTAGCCAACTGCTGTTGAATCCGCAACAGATACCGCTTCTTTAGGTAGTAGGTACAGATCTGCTGGAGCGCGGCCGGGCGGTGAGCGGCGGGCAGAGCCTCGTAACCAGCCAAAACGGGTTGAATACCAGCGTCGAGCGTCTCGGCCAGCGCCGTGGCTTCGACGGCTACGGGCGCCACGGCTGCTGGTTCGGGGGCCGCTTCCAGGTCCATGAGCTGCTCGTTGAGATCCATCATGTCCATCAGAAAATCGGCGGGGAGCTGGCCTTTGGTGCCTTCTTCGAGCAGGCCGTGCTGACGCAACAGGTAGGCCATGCGCTGGTCGGAATCGGTCAGGGTGCGGTAGGCGTCGGTGTTGAGGGTAGACTGGTGCAGCATCTCGGCCTGGTTTTCGGCCGGGGAAGTGGCGTGGAAATCGGGGTGCGTCTCGCGGCTTTTGGCGTAGTAGAGGCGTTTGAGAGCGGCCTGATCGGGCAGGAAGGATTCGGGCAGGCCGTAGAAGGCGAAGTAATCGGGCAAGTCGGACATGGGGCAAAGGTAGGCCGGGGGTTACTGATCACTTATTTGCGATGAAAAGGCCACTGCTGGTTCGGCAAAAAGCCGCTTGGTGGCCGGCCACACCTCTCCAAAAAGCGCGGATTTACGGTAGGAGTTGAGCGCCGCCGCATCTTCCCAATGGCTGTGGGTGCAATAAATAGCCGGCTGATCGGCATCCTGCCACAGTTCCAGCTGCCGACAGCCGGGCTGCTGCCGGATCTGATTTTTGGTGGCGTGAAACAGAGCCAGAAATGCCGGTACCTGCGCCGGAATAAAAGTCATGCGAACGATGCGAATTAGCATTTGGTCAAGATTAGTTCGGTGAAGAACAATTAAAATTTGAAACAAAAAACAGAAAAGAGTCAACTGAGAAAGCGCTTCGCCGTAAAGTTTCACCGATTTCCTCCAGTTCTTCAACCGCGTTTCTTCTTTTTGCTTTTCTCATTTTGCTGATCATCCATATGAAACTTTCTCTCCCTCGTCCGGCCGCTTTTGCCTGGCTTATTGCGCCGGCGCTGACCGGCGGTATCCTGCTGAGCGCTTGCAATAGTAAACCGACTGCTACCGAAACCGATAAAACGGCTACTGTGGTTGCCGATTCGGCCGCCCCAGCCAAGAACGTCACAGCCGATAGCACCGGTAAAGCTTCGGCCGGCGCCGTGCGGCTCACCGGTCCCAAGCCCGCCTGGGGCCCCAATATCAAGCCTGAAATGCAAGCGGTCATCGAGCAGCTGATGAGCTTTAAGGGCAAGCCGCTGCCCACACTGACCGCCGCCCAGGCCCGCAAGCAGCCCGGCGCCGCCGAAGCCGCCCAGAAGCAGATGCGCCTGAGCAACATCCCTGCGCCACCCCTTAACGTGGATACCACGAGCCGGATGTTGGTGCCCGGCGTGAAGGCCCGGTTCTACACGCCCAAAGGCGGCACGGCCCCGTACCCGGTGATTGTGTACTACCACGGCGGCGGCTGGGTGATTGCCACGCTTGATACTTACAACGCTTCGGCCCAGGCAATTGCGGAGAAAACCGGGGCCATTGTGGTCTCGGTGGCCTACCGCCAGGGTCCGGAGCATAAATTTCCGGCCGCGCACGAGGATTCGTTTGCCGCCTATCAGTGGGTGCTGAAAAATGCCGCCAGCTTCAAAGGTGATCCCAATAAGGTAGCCGTGGCGGGCGAGAGCGCCGGCGGCGGTCTGGCCTGCGCCGTGAGCCTGATGGCCCGCGACCGCAAAGTAGCCCTGCCCAAATACCAGGTGCTGGTGTACCCCATTGCCGGTTATGACCAGAATACGCCTTCGTACCTGAAAAACACCGACACGGCTCCCCTGAATAAAGCCGCCATGGGCTGGTTTTTCAAAAACTACCTGCGCACGCCCGCCGATGGCAAAGACCCGCGCATCAACCTGGTAGCGGCCAACCTGAAAGGGTTGCCGCCCACCACCATCATCGGCGCCGAATACGACCCGTTGATGAGCGAGGGTAAAATGCTGGCCGACAAGCTGAAAGCGGACGGGGTGAAGGTCAACTACAAGCTGTACGATGGCACGACGCACGAATTTTTCGGCATGGCCGATGTGGTGCCGCAGGCTAAGGACGCCCAGGCCGTAGCAACCGACGACCTGAAAGGGGCGCTGAAATAAGCCAGAAACCGGCCCCAGGGCAGGGTGGCTGGGGTCGTGGCGGGAACACCGGAATATTCCGGACGCGTCCCGCCACGATCCCCGCCACCCTTTTTTGTTTTTAACAACGGGCCATCCGCGCCCGGCCCGGCTTTACAGTGTGCCCTACTCGGCGGGAAACCGTACATCGACCTGTGAATCGAAGTGCAGGCCCAGCAGCTCGGCGGCATTGCCCTGGCAGATTCCCAGGCACAGGCAGTCCTGACTGTTGAAGACGGCGACCGCCTCTCCGGGCTGGGCGGCCGAGAAGTGCGGGTGCAGCTCATTCACCACGTCGCGACCAAAGTGCACGGCCAGGTTTCGCCCGTGCCCCACGGCCTCCACGGCGGTGCGCGAAATGTTGGTAATCAGGTTACCGTAGTGATCCACGTGGGCCACGTGCCCGGTGATGCGGTGGTCCTGCAGACGCACCTGGCGGTTATTGAGCTGGTACAGCTCGCTGGTGAGCGGACCGAGGCTGGTAAGCGATGCGCCCCGGGCCAGGGCCACAGCGGCGGGCAGCAGAATATCGCGGGTGGGGGAGGGCGTAGCGGCGGCGGGCAGGGCCACCAGCTGCTCGGGTAGCCCGTTGCAGAGCAGGGCCACCATGCCATTGTCGGCGGTGACGAAGTAATGTCCCTCAAAAAGAGCCACTTGCCAGCCCGGTTGCGGGCCGGCGCCGTGGTCGGCCACGCCGATCACGTGGGCCGTGCCCACCGGAAAATCCCGAAACACCGCCCGCAGAACGTGAACGGCGTGGGCAATGTTGAACGCCTCAACGCCGTGGCTGATATCGACCACGGCGATGTTTGGGGCTAGTTGCAGGAGCCGGGCTTTCAGGGCTGCCACGTAATGGTCGCGGTAGCCAAAATCAGTCAGCAACGTTATCAGCCCCATGCCCGCGGTCGGTAGTTTTTCGTAGTATTGTTTGTTGGTCTAAACCGTAGCAAAAGTAGCCGGTTTGAGCTAAAGGATCCGTTTTTTATTGGATAGTTCATCTGCCTTTTTCCCCCTCTCCTCCAATTTTGGTCGAAAAAATCATCACCCTCGAAAACATGTCTTTGGTCGATTTCCTCGGCCCCGACAACCAGAATATCCGTCAGCTAGCGGCGGCTTTTCCGGGCTCAAAAATTATTAGCCGCGGCAATGAAATCAAGGTGCAGGGTGCCCCGCAGGTCATTACGCGCATCAACGACCTGCTGTCCTCGCTCATCGAGCACTACCACCAGTACGGCCAGATCACCGACAAAACCGTCAACCAATACCTCTCGGCCACCAGCGAGGAGGCCGAGGGCCGGGTGCTGGCCGCCTCCCCCGATGTCATTTTGTTCGGTGCTAAGGGCGGAGTCATCAAAGCCAAAACGCCCAACCAGCAGCGTTTGGTGGATACCGTGATGACCCACGACCTGACTTTTACGCTGGGACCAGCCGGTACGGGTAAAACCTATATTTCGGTGGCCCTGGCCGTGCGTGCGCTCAAGAACAAAGAGGTGAAGAAAATCATCATCTCGCGCCCCGTGGTGGAAGCGGGCGAGAGCCTGGGCTTCCTGCCCGGCGATATGAAGGATAAAGTCGATCCCTACCTGCGCCCGATTTACGACGCCCTGGAAGACATGATCCCGGCCGAAAAGCTGAAGTTTTACCAGGAGAATAAAATCATCGAAATCGCCCCGCTGGCCTACATGCGCGGCCGGACGCTGAACAATGCCTTCGTGCTGCTCGACGAAGCCCAGAATACCACGCCTTCGCAGATCAAGATGTTTCTGACCCGCATGGGCCCCACGGCCAAGGTGATGGTCAACGGCGACCGCAGCCAGATTGACCTGCCCACCCGCCAGAAATCGGGCCTGATGCAGGCGATGGACATTCTGAAAAACGTGCAGGGCATCGGTTACGTCGAGATGACGTCGGAAGACGTGGTGCGCCACCGCCTGGTCAAGGACATTGTGGAGGCGTACGACCAGTTCGATACCGAAGAAATGATGCGCCAGGCGCAGCCCAATGGCGCCACCCCGCGCCGCGACGACCGGCACGAGCGCCGGTTGCGCGAGCTTCAGCCGGAGGTAGTACTGCCCGTCAACCACGAACAGGCCCTGTAGTCCGCTGTCCCGGCGAGGGCGGGCGCCGGGGCAGTCCTATATTTCGGTTTTCCAACTGACTGACGGCGCTCCGGTGCCGTACTGCTTCATGCCCGCCACCGCCTTCCGCGTCACCGATCTGCGCGATCTCGACGCCGCCTTTACCATCCGCGAAAAAGTCTTCGTCATCGAGCAGGGCGTGCCCCCGGCCAAAGAACACGACGAGCACGACCGCCGCGACGCCCGCCACTACCTGGCCCGGGCCGCCGACAACACCCCCGCCGGCGCCGCCCGCTGGCGCGAAACCGAAAACGGCGTAAAGCTGGAACGCTTCGCCGTGCTGGCCGATTTCCGCAATCAGGCCATCGGCGCTACGCTCCTGCGCGCCGTGCTGGCCGACGTGGCGGCCGAGCTGCCCGCCGCCGAGGTCTACCTCAACGCCCAGCTCCGGGCCATCCCGTTCTACGAGCGGCACGGTTTCCGCAAAGTAGGCGCGCAATTTGAGGAAGCTAATATTCAGCACTTTAAAATGGTGCTGGAGTAGATACCTCGCCACCGGCGTGGAGGCCATGTCCCCGATGTCTCACGTCAGGCCGAATTATTCCGGACACATTATGTGGCGCTCCTAGCGCTCGCCGCGAAGTGTCTTACCCCATCCAGCACAAAAGTCGTTCCCGCTACAGTGGGAACGACTTTTGTGCTGGATGGGGTAAGAACGGTTCTCAGGGTTACTGTTTCATCTTACTTATGAGCTCGACAGCACTTGCTGTTTGTTTGGCCATGCCAGCGGTCTGAATGGCGGCGGCCTTTGTCATGTTGGTCATTATCTGCGTGTAGCGCTTGATAAAAGCCGCATCGGCTTCGCAAGCATCCGGCTTGTCCTGCTGCATCTCCTGCGCTTTAGTTGCTATATCCGTGAATTCCGACATCATTGTCAAGTCCAAGGGGTTCTTACTCATTTTAGTAGCCAATGATGAGTACGAGGCAACGACTGTTTCCAGATTGGTCAGAAATTGATTACAATCCTTGGGATTCGAATTGTGCTGGGCTGTGGAGCTTGAGCCGGCTGCTTCCGACTTTTCTTTTTCGTTCAACGCGCCGGTTACAGCGAATTTTTTTGCATCGGTTTGGTGCGTTTCGACGGCTGCCAGTGCGGCGTCGCGGTTACCATCCATATATAGTGGTAAAATCACTTCACCGGTACCTGTTTTCAGTGCGGCGCGCAACGGGTCTAGCCCGCTGCTTAAGTACCCCTGCAGCTTGAATTTATCCAACCCCGGTATTGGCATGGCGTCGCTGGTGAGTACGTCCATCGAAAGGCTCTCTACGTCCTTGTTGGCCGGTAACGCCTTTTTTACCCGGAATTTCACGCGCGTTTCGAGCACCATGATGTTTTCGTGCGATGCCGAAACGGTGTACGTGCCCGGCACCACCTCGACGTATTCTCCCAATTCGCCCGTAATAGTAGCGGAATTGGATTCCAGCCGAAGTTCCTTTGGTGCCGAAGAACAAGCCGCGCAGAGTGTCAAACCAACAAGGCCCGCCGCAAGGCTGCGGACAATGGATAGGAAAGA
>JAYWCH010000096.1:0-9485 GCA_043780755.1 Hymenobacter sp. | reverse complement strand
CGGTTCTGGGCTTCGAGGGCCTCGGCGAGCAGGGCACGGGCGTCGGGCAACCGGGGATTGCGACGCAGGGCCCGCGTGAGGTAGGTAATGACTGCAACTGGCTGGCGCGCTTTAGCCGCGGCCAAACCCAGGCGATAATCAGCCCGGTACACGGTGGTATCGAGCGCCAAGGCGCGGCGGTAGTACCAGACCGCGCTGTCGGGCTTTCTCTGCAGCTCCAGCTGACGGCCATAGTCATAGCGCAGCAGGCCGGAAGTGGTATCGAGCCGCATGCCCAGCGCGGCGTAGCGGCCGGCTTCGGCAGGAATGCGCCAGGCATTGAGCAGAGAAGCCAGCTGGTGCAGAATTTCGGGCTCGCGGGGGGCGCGGGCCAGCGCATCCTGCAAGTATTGCAGGGCAGTAGCGGTATCGGCCGTGGCGGCGTAGGCGAGGCCTTTATAGAATAGGGCGGCGGGCTGGTTGGGGTCCAGGCGCAGGGTCCGGTCGAGGTTGTCGAGTGCGGCGGGATAGTCGCGGGCGGCGAGGTGGGTTTCGCCCACCAGCAAGGGCAGTTCCGGACCGGCAAAGCCCAGCTCAGCGGCCTTGCGGGCGGCGGCCAGGGCCGCGGGCAGCTGATTCAGGGCCCGAAAGGCGCGGGCTTGGAGAAAGTACAGGCTGGCATCTGAATCGTCGATTTGCAGCGCGGCAGCCACGTCGCTCAGCGCGGCGCGGGGCTGGCCGGCGGCCAGGCGCAAGGTGGCGCGGCGGGCCAGCAGGGCGGCATTTTCGGGCTCGCGGGCGATGGCGCCGTTGAGCTCATCGGCCTGCACGCGGGGGCCGCTCTGCACCGTGGCCAGGTTCACGAGCGTATCGGGCTGCTCGGTGGGCTCGGCGTGGCAGGCCGCCACCGCCAGGCCGGCCAACACCCCCGCAACCAGCCTGAAAAATCGAAAGTAAACCATGGGAGAGAGCGCTAATTGCTGCAAAGAAATATCATCGCCGCCCGAGCTCTGCCCCCGGGGCCAACGGGGGCGTGCTATTCGGCTTTGAAAACGGACCCGCCCGGTAATTCCCCGCCCGCCGCTCCGGGGTTCAGCCCGGGCGGCGGACGGCGGTACAGGCGTTTCTGGCGGCGGGCGTCGGCGCGGAGCAGCGGGGGGAGCATTTTTCGACACAAACGACTCACCACTAGGTCCTCGCCGGTAATGGCCGGGATCTTTTCCGCCTCCCGCAGCACCTCAATGGCGCGGCGGCGGCGGCCCTGGTAGCGACACATGCGGGCCAGATCGAAGCAAAATTGCAAGTTCTGGGGGTCCAGCTGTCGGGCTTTTTCCAGGTCATCCATGGCCTCGCGGCTGTCGCCGCCGGCGGGCACGCCCCCGAGCACCAGCCGGCTGTAGGCGCGTTCGAGCACGTTATAATGCGCCACGCGGTACTGCCAGCGGCCCAGCAGCTGCCAGGCCTCGGGCAGATCGGGGCGGCGCTGGGTGGCCAGATAAACGTAGGATCGCAGATCGCGGAAGGCTGCGAGGCGGGCGCCGGCGCGGTAGAGCGTGGCCTGATGCAGCAGGGCCAGCGCCGCGGCGTAGTTGCTTTCGCCACCTTCGGGCTGGAGCAGCAGGGCCCGGTCGGCGTACTGCCGGGCGGCATCGAAGTAAGCCGCTTTCCGGGTTTCGTCAGAATAGCGGCTGCCAATGCGCACGCTGAGCGCGGCGGCCTGCCACAGCGCCAGGTAGTGAGTGGGGGAAGTTTTCAGAATGTCCTGGTAAACGGCCAGGGCTTCCGACTCTTTAAAACTGTTGGTGAGCCGGGCGGCCTGAAACAGCTGCAGCCGCACTACCACCGGGTCGGCGGGCGGGGCGTTCACGGGCGGCCGCGGGGCCGCCACCGCCCGGGCCTTGCGCAGGCGGAATTGCCCGGCGGCGGGCGGCGCCAGGACCAGCGTCAGCACTAGCACCAGCAGCGTAACTGGCAACCACCCCGCCCGCCCCGGCTGGAACAGGCGGAGCAGACAGGACCACAACCGGAATAAAACGCGCATAAAAGCAGAGGGACAGAAGTCCGGCCCCAACGCGGGCCGGCCCCGCCGGGTTCGGGAAGTTTAGAACAGGCCGAGCTGCGCCCGGGGCCGCTTGAGCAGCTCCTGGGCTTGGGCTACTTCTTCAGCCGTCACGCCCACCGGCCCGGTGGGCTCGGCGCGCTCGGCCGGGGCGGGGGCGCCCTCCTCCTCGGGCCGGGGCGGAACCGGGGCGCCGCGCCGGCGGGCGACTTCGCGGCGCTGCGGCTCGGGGCCTTCGTCGGTGAGCAGGGCCAGGGCGTGAACCTTGAAGTAGTTGAGCTTATTGCCCATGGCCTTCCAGCCCTTGACATCAATGAAATCGGGCAGGCTGATTTTTTCGGCTTCCTTATCCGCCTTTTTATCCCGCTGAATCTTCACTTCCACCACCGGCTCCGGGTTGGCCGTGACGGCCAGCAGCTTCGAGCCTTTGGTTTCGGAGATGAACGTGAAGCGCTTACCCAGGGTGCTGGTTTCAATCCTGAACCGCTTGATGTAGTGAATCTTGGTTTCGCCCTCCACGTAGGCGGCGCTCAGGACCACGTCGGGCTCGTGTTTGCGGAGGAGCACGATATTAGGCATGTCGTAGTGGTTGGTCGGGTCGGGCGTGGTCAGCTCGTAGCTGCCGTCGCGGAACACCACCAGGATGTGGTTTTCGGTGTCGAAGGTGCCCAGGTAGCGGCCGTGGCCGGCGGTGTTGAGCCGGCCCACCACGCTGTCGAAAAATACCTCCCGGCCGCCCAAAGTAGAGTCGCCCAGGGTTTTCTGGGTGATTTTCTTGATGGGCTGCTTGGTCACGATATTGCCCATCGAACCCTTGCCCTTGATGCTGAGCTCGGCAAAATCGAAGTCGAACTGCTTGACCCGCGCCGGCACTTTATCGTTGAGCTGAATGCTCACGATTTCCGACTCGGAGTTCGGGTTCGCCGTCAGGTACAAGGTTTTGCTGCCTTTGGTGGCTTTGGTCAGATCGTAGACTTTATCGCGGGTGATGCCCGAAACCAGGAAGCGCTTAGCGAAGCTGATACCCGAGGCCCCATCGAGGTACACCATGTTGTACACCAGCCGGTCGTCGTTCTTATTATATACGCCGACGTGCAGAATATCGCGGCCCACGAAGGTCTTCTCCGCAATTTTGGTCACCGTAAACGTGCCGTCGCGCCGGATGGCGATGATATCGTCCAGATCGGAGCAGTCGCAGATAAACTCGTCCTTTTTCAGGCCGTAGCCCACGAAACCATCCACCCGATTCACGTAGAGCTTCTGGTTGGCGATGGCCACTTTCTGGGCCGTCACCACGTCGAAGGTGCGGAGCTGGGTTTTGCGCTCGCGGCCCGCGCCATACTTTTTCAGCAGGCCCTCGAAGTAATTGATGGCGTAGCGGGTGAGGTGGGCGAGGTGATCGGCCACTTCGGCCAGCTCCACTTCCAGCTTCTGCAAGTATTCATCGGCCTTGAAGCCGTCGAATTTCGAGATCCGCTTGATGCGGATTTCGGTCAGACGGGTCAGGTCGTCCTCCACCAGCGGGCGGCGCAGCAGGATGCGGACGTCATCCACCCGGGCCTTTTCCCCGGCGATGCGCACAAATTTTTTCAGCCCTTTGTCAATCGTTTCCAGGATTTCGGGCCAGGTTTCGCACTCCTCAATCCGCCGGTAAATACGATTTTCGATGAAGATTTTTTCCAGCGAAGCGTTGTGCCACTTCTCCCAGAGCTCATCCTGACGGATTTCCAGCTCGCGCTCCAGCAGACGCACGGTGGCGGCGGTGCTTTGGCGCAGCACGTCTTCCACGCCCACGAAGCGAGGCTTGTCGTCAATGATAACGCAGGTATTGGGCGAGATGCCAATTTCGCAGTCGGTGAAGGCGTAGAGCGCGTCCATGGTCAGGTCGGGCGAGACGCCGGCGGGCAGCTGCACCTGAATCTCCACGTTGGCCGCCGTGTTGTCGACCACCTTTTTAATCTTGATCTTATTGGCTTCCGAAGCCTTTACAATGCTCTCCATCAGCGCCGTGGTGGTGGAGCCGTAGGGGATATCGCGGATAATGAGCAGCGTTTTATCGACCTTCTCGATGGTGGCGCGCAGGCGGATTTTGGCCCCGCGCATCCCCGAGTTGTAGTTGGTCACGTCGCAGAGGCCGCCGGTGGAAAAGTCCGGAAACAGCTGCACCTCCCGGCCCCGCAGCACGTCGATACTGGCCCGGCACAACTCCTGAAAGTTGTGGGGCATAATCTTGGTACTCAGGCCCACGGCGATGCCCTCGACGCCCTGGGCGAGCAGCAGCGGGAACTTGACGGGCAGCGTAGTGGGCTCGCGCTTGCGGCCGTCGTAGCTGAGCTGCCACTCGGTAATATCAGGATTGAAAACGACGTCGAGGGCGAATTTGGAGAGACGGGCTTCGATGTAGCGGGCGGCGGCGGCGCCGTCGCCGGTGCGCACGTCGCCCCAGTTGCCCTGGGTTTCGATGAGCAGATCTTTCTGGCCCAGGTTCACCATGGCGTCGCCGATGCTGGCGTCACCGTGCGGGTGGTACTGCATGGTCTGGCCAATGACGTTGGCCACCTTGTTGAAGCGACCGTCGTCCATCTCCTTCATGGCGTGCAGGATGCGCCGCTGCACGGGCTTGAGGCCGTCTTCGATGGCCGGCACGGCCCGCTCCAGAATCACGTAGGACGCGTAGTCCAGGAACCAGTTCTGGTACATGCCCGTGACGGTGGCCACGTCGTGAATGGTTTCGCCGGGGGCAAATTTGGGTTCTTCCTCGGTTTCGGGCCCGAGCGGCAGGGAGTCGTCCGGCAACAGGTCGGCGGCGCCGGGTCCGAACAGATCGCCGGGGGTGGCGTCCGCCACCGGTATTTCGTTCGGAAAGTCAGTCGGCTCAACCGCATCGGCGGCGGCGGCGGGGGAAAACGCGCTCAGGTCAAAATCGACCGAATCGCCGGGCTGCACAAAATCCTGATCGGAAGAATCGGAAGGGGTAATGTCAATAATAGCCACGAGGGAAGCGAAAGAGGTCGGCGAACTGCCGTCAAAAGTACCGGAATCAGCGCGGAGCGCCACAAATTACAATTTCGACTAAGCCCGGAAAGTTCCCAAAAATATTAGTGCAACGGCCGCCGCCACTAAAAGACTGCAAAATTTAAAAAACGGGCATATTTTCCAAATTACGGCATTTATTCGCAGTTAAACAAGCTAAAAGAAATAGCTAATACTCCGCTCCGGCCCCATCTGATTCACCAACTGTCCCTGCCCTTCGGCCCAAAAAAGCCCGAACCAAGGGCCCGGGCTTTTCCGTGGAATTTGCCGACCAGTCTACCCCTGGTCGGCAGTCCAAACGTACGGAAAAAATTTAAATACAATTCCGTCCCGGAAAAAAAGCATGAACGTTTGTTAGGCTTTTTATTTTTTTATTTTTCAGAAAAGTCCCCGACTACGCGTCGGCCAGGGTTTCGGCTAGGGGCAGCTCCTCGCTGATAACCAGATCTTTTTCCAGCCGCAGGTTGTCAATGATGAATTCCTGGCGGGCCGGGGTGTTCTTGCCCATGTAGTACGTCAGTACCTGTTGAATGCTGCGATCCGAGGTCAGAATCACCGGTTCGAGCTTGATGTTATCGCCGATGAATTTGCCGAACTCATCGGGCGAAATCTCCCCCAGACCCTTGAAGCGGGTGATTTCGGGATTGCGGCCGAGCTTGCGCATGGCGGCCTGCTTCTCCCCTTCATTATAGCAATAGATGGTTTCTTTTTTATTGCGGACGCGAAACAGCGGCGTTTCCAGAATAAAGACGTGCCCGTTGCGGACCAGATCGGGGAAAAACTGCAGGAAAAAAGTGAGCAGCAGCAGGCGGATGTGCATGCCGTCGACGTCGGCATCGGTGGCCACCACCACGCGGTTATAACGCAGGTGCTCAATGCCTTCCTCGATATTGAGCGCGTGCTGGAGCAGATTGAGCTCCTCGTTCTCGTACACGATTTTTTTCTTCAGGCCGAAGCAGTTCAGCGGCTTGCCGCGCAGGCTGAAAACGGCTTCCAGCTCCACGTTGCGGCTCTTGGTGATGCTGCCCGAGGCGGAGTCGCCCTCGGTGATGAAGAGCGTGGTGAGCAGCTCTTTTTCGGCGCCGTCTTTGGCGTTTTCGCCCAGGTGAAAGCGGCAGTCGCGCAGCTTGCGGTTGTGGAGGTTGGCTTTTTTGGCGCGCTGGTTGGCGAGTTTTTTAACGCCGGCCATGTCCTTGCGCTCCCGCTCGCTCTGCATGATGCGCTTGAGCAGGGCCTCGGCCACGGCGGGATTCTTGTGAAGGTAGTTGTCGAGGTTTTCCTTGACGAAATCCAGGATGAAGCCGCGCACCGAGGGGCCATCCTCGCCCATGTTGATGCTGCCCAGCTTGGTCTTGGTCTGGCTCTCAAACACGGGCTCCTGCACCCGGACCGAGATGGCCCCGATGATGGAGCCGCGCACATCGGCCGCGTCAAAATCCTTCTTGTAGAATTCGCGCACGGCCTTCACCACCGCCTCGCGGAAGGCCGCCAGGTGAGTGCCGCCCTGGGTGGTGTACTGGCCGTTGACGAAGGAATAGTACTCCTCGCCGTAGTCGTTGCCGTGGGTCAGGGCCAGCTCAATATCCGGTCCTTTGAGGTGAATGATTGGGTAGCGCAGGTGCTCCACATCGGCCTTGCGGGCGAGCAGGTCGAGCAGGCCATTTTCGGAGTAATATTTCTGGCCGTTGAAGTTGATCGTGAGGCCAGAGTTGAGGTAAACGTAGTTCCAGATCTGATTT
Source organism: Hymenobacter sp. (assembly GCA_043780755.1). GTDB lineage: Bacteria > Bacteroidota > Bacteroidia > Cytophagales > Hymenobacteraceae > Hymenobacter. The sequence continues at coordinate 2,675 of JAYWCH010000096.1, read as the reverse complement.
TCGAGGTACTCCGGGATGAAGCGGTAGTTCTTGAAAATCGTCTCGTCGGGCTGAAAAGTCACCAGTGTGCCGTTACGCTGACTGGTTTTCTGGGGCTTGGGGTCCTGCACGAGGCGGCCCTGGGCAAATTCGGCCGATTTCATCACGCCTTCGCGCACGCTCTGCACCAGAAAGTAGCCGCTGAGCGCGTTCACCGCCTTGGTTCCCACACCATTGAGGCCAACCGACTTCTGAAAAACCTTGGAGTCGTACTTGCCGCCGGTGTTGATTTTACTCACCACATCGACCACCTTCCCCAGCGGAATGCCCCGGCCGTAATCGCGCACCTGCACCCGCGAGTCGGAAATCTTGATGTCGATGGTCCGCCCCTGCCCCATCACGTACTCGTCGATGCAGTTATCCACTACTTCCTTGACCAGCACATAGATGCCATCGTCGTAGGCCGAGCCGTCGCCCAGCTTGCCGATGTACATGCCCGGCCGCAGACGGATGTGCTCGCGCCAGTCCAGCGAGCGGATGCTGTCTTCGGTGTAGCCGTGATCGGGGGTTGGGGGTGGCACCTGCGGGGCGCCGCTTACTAATTCGTCGTTCATTGGGACAACTGTTCTCCAGATTTGGGGTAAAATAACGCAGAAATCAGCGGCAGGACAAGAAGTATTGCCAGCTCGATTAGTATAGTTCCGCTAATTTATTTAGTTTGCAACACCACCGACCCCGGCCGGGTTCACCCGGCGGCGGGCACTTTGCGCTTCCTTTTCTTTCGCCACCTACTCTCAATCCGCCCCTTCCCCGCCCCATGTTTCCTCCCTTAATCAACCGCGGCTCGCCGCTCGCCCACGTTACGCAGCAAACCGCCGCCACGCCCGAGGCCCGGCTGGCGCCGGTGGTGCACTACACGTTTCTGCTCATCGGGCTCTCGCTGCTGGTCTTCGTGCTGCACGAGCTGGACAGTATTTTGCTGCCGCTTTTTTTTGCCGCGCTGCTCGCCACCCTGCTCCTGCCGCTGGTAGCCCGGCTCGAAAGCTGGCGCTGGCCGCGGGCGCTGGCCATTCTGGCCGCCCTGCTGCTGCTGGTGGGCGGCATTGCGGGGCTGTTCGTGCTTTTCGGCAGTCAGATCATGGATCTGAAAGCCGAGCTGCCGCTGATGCAAAAGAAGCTGGTCGTTTTTTTCGACCAGGGCCAGCTCTGGCTGCACGACCGGCTGGGCATGGAGGTCATGAGCAAGGATGAGCTGATTAATTCATCCCTGAAATCGGCCAAAAAATCGGCCGGCGGCGTGCTGGGCAGCACCATCAGCACCACGGCCGGCGTGCTGAGCGTGCTGACGCTGGTACCGATCTATATATTTTGCTTTCTGTATTACCGCGACCACATGCGGCAGTTCATGTTTCGCTTCGTCGCGCCCGATAAGCGGACCGGCGTGCTGCACACCATGGACAGTATCCAGACCGTAGTGCAGGCCTATATATCGGGGCTGCTCACCGTCATTGTCATCGTGTCGGTGCTCAACGGCATCGGACTGCTGCTGCTCGATGTCAAGTTTGCGATCTTCTTTGCCATTTTTGCCTCCGTGCTGGCCGTGATTCCCTACATCGGCATCATGGTGGGCGCCACCATTCCGGCCCTGATTACGCTGGTCGAAACCGGCTCACCAGGCAAGGCCGCCGCCGTGGTGGGCGTGTTCGTTTTCGTGCAATTTCTGGAAGGCAATTTCATCACCCCCATGATTACGGGCTCCAAGGTGAGCATCAACCCCATGGCCGCCATCGTGGCCCTGATTCTGGGTGGCGAGCTCTGGGGCACGCCGGGCATGATCCTCAGTATTCCACTGGTGGCGGTGCTCAAAGTAGTATTTGATGCCAACAAAACCACCGAGCCCTGGGGCTTTCTGCTGGGCGATGTGACCGACGGCGAAGACACCCGAAAGGATAAATCAGACGACCAACCCGGCGTGCTGGCCAAGGCCTGGCGCATGATCAAGCGGATATAGTGGGCTATCTCATTACGTTGTAGTTACGCAGGTTAAATGTTAGGCTTGAGGCCAGGGAAAAAACTGATTTTCAGGCAACCCATGGTTCAGCTTTTCAGTATAGATAGGGGTAATCATTTTTTTCACTAATCATTCATTGCTATGAGTACGCTAAATGAAAAAACCGCCCGTGCTTACAACGACCTCGTCGAAATAAACAAGTCCGCCACGAAAGGCTACCACGAAGCCGCCGAGGGAGTGAGCAATCCCAAGCTGAAATCGGAGCTGAATCGCCTTTCGCAGCAGCGCGCCCAGTTTGCGTCGGACCTGACCCAGCGCGCCCGCCAGTTCGGCCTCAACCCCGAAAAAGATTCTACCATTGAAAACGCGCTGACGGACGCCACCGCGGCGGTACATCGCGGCTGGATCAACATCAAATCGGCCGTGACCGGCCACGACGATTCCGCCATTTTGCGGGAATGCGAAACTGGTGACGCCTCGGCCCTGAAATTCTACGAAACGGCCATGAAAGCCCCCGACCTGCCCGCCGCCGCCAAAACCGTCATCGAGCAGCAGCACAGCCAGATCGTGAGCGCCCGCAGCATGGTCACGCAGTGGAAAAGCCAAGTGAAATAGTCCGCTCGCGTAAAAGCTTGCTGAACCCTGAACAAGCAAAAAGAGCGGCCCTGGGGGGCCGCTCTTTTTG
>JAYWCH010000095.1:0-18195 GCA_043780755.1 Hymenobacter sp. | reverse complement strand
TGGACGAGTAATTAAAACGCATGGAGTTACTTGTCCACGCGAGATGCTTCGCTACGCTCTGCATGACGGTTTTTAATTTATAATCAAGTCAGCTATAACGAATTCATTATGAGCGAACGCCTCGCCTTTCTGCGAACTGTAAAGCCCTTCGATACGCTGCCCAAGGAAGTGCTGGCCGAAGTAGCCGGCGCCCTGGAAGAAGTCAGCCATCCCCGCGAGGCCATTATCTACTACCAGGACGAGTCGAAGATGCGCGGCCTGGACATCATTGTGGCGGGCGAATACGAGACTTTTTTCTACGACAGCCAGCAGAACCGCCGCGTGATCGGACACAGCTACCGGGGCGATTGCTACGGCGGCATTTCGGTGCTGCTGAACAAGAAAAAGTCACTGCGCACGGTACTGGCCAAGAAAGATACCCGCGTGTACTTCCTGCACCGGCGCGAGTTTCTGGCCTTATGCCAGGCGTACGACGAGTTCTTTCACTTCTTCACCGCCCACTACGGCCAGCGCATGCTCAATGAAGAATACGCCCACTTCGTGCGGCCCAACCGGGGCAGCGCGGGGGAGAATTACCTCTCCTCCGACCAGCTTTATTCGCGTCGGATCGAGACGCTGGAGCTACGCGCCGTGGTGTCCTGCCCGGCCCGCACGCCCATTCAGGAGGTGGCCCGGCGCATGGCCGCCGCCCGCACCAGCTGCTATTTCATCACCGATGATGCCTCGGGCCAGATCATTGGCTTCGTCACCGATATCACGCTGCGCGATAAGGTAGTGGCCGGCCTGGCCGACGCCCGCCTGCCGGTAGCCACCATCGTGGACGCGCCGGTGGTGAGCATCAGCACGCGGGCGTTCGTGTACGAGGCGATTTTGCTCATGTTCCGGACCAAAACCCGCTACCTGCTGGTCGAAACCGACGGCGAATTCGTGGGCTTCCTCAGCCGCAATAAACTCCTCACCGACGATCAGGCGCAGTCGCCGTTCATCTTTATTCAATCGGTGAAGCTGGCCCGGGCCGTGCCCGAGCTCAAGCGCCGCTGGGAGCAGGTGCCGGAAATGGTGTACCAGCTCCTGAACCGGGGCGTGAAGCCCGAGATTGTCAACCAGCTCATCACGACCGTCTCCGATACCATTGCCCTCAAGGTCATTGAGGGCGCCATTGGCGAGTTGGGGCCGCCGCCGGCCAAGTTCGTGTACATGGTGCTGGGCAGCGAAGGCCGCAAGGAACAAACCCTGCTCACGGACCAGGACAACGCCATTATTTACGAAGACAAGGCCAACGAGCAGCGCGAAACCGTGCGGGTGTACTTCCTGCGCTTCGCCGAAATTGTGTCTGATCAGCTTAATGCCATCGGTTTCAGCTTCTGCGAGGGCGGCTTTATGGCTAAAAACCCCCAGTGGACGCATTCGCTCTCGCACTGGAAGCGCAATTACGTGCAGTGGATCACCGATGCCAACCCGGAAACGGGCATGCAGTTCGCCGCGTCCTTCGACTGCCGCTATCTCTACGGCGACCCCACCATCATGGACGAGTTGCACGAATTTTTGGACCTCGAGCTGCAAAAGCCGCTCGAGCGCTTTTTCCATTACATGGCCGTGAACGCGTTGCAGTACGAGCCGCCGCTCACGTTTTTTCGCAACATCCGCACGTTTACCCTGGGCTCGCAGCAGGTGTTCAACCTAAAAAAAACCATGTCGCCCATCGTCGATCTGGTGCGGATGTTCGCTCTCAAGCATCGCATTTTCGCCACCAACACCGGCGAGCGCCTCGAAGCGCTGAAGGTTCAGGGAATATTCACCGAGCGTGAAGTGCAGGAGCTGTTGCAGGCCTACTACTACCTGATGGGCGTGCGCCTGAAGCGGCAGGCCGTCCAGATCATCAGCGACAAAACCCCACCCGATAACTACCTCGATCCTAAATCCCTAACCAAAGTGGAGCAGGTCACGCTGAAGGAGATTTTCAAAGTCATCGCCGACTTTCAGCTGAAAATCAAGGTGGGTTTCACGAAATCGCTGGGATAAAGACCGGGCGTTGGCTCAATCCCAGAGCTGATCGAAGTTGTAGAGCAATCCCCGGATGCGAAAATCGGGAATGCCCGGAATGAACGGGGGGTAGAAACGTCCGTGCCGGGAGTATAAGCCGTAGACTAATATAAAATTATTGTTGTATAGTTGTTTATCCTTGTTTATGATTGGCGAATGCCACTTTGTGAAGAGTCCTCGTTTTTGAAGCTCTGGTACCGATACGGGGTTGAACTTGGCATCCAGACTCACCCATAGGGTATTGGAATCGACCATGAGCCAGCCCCTTTTAGTCAGCACTTCGGAGATGGCATGGCTGGGCACGTGGTGAAAGAGCAGCGTGATCCAGGCCGTAACCCCGGCTTCACGCGTGAACAGCGACAGGTGGCGGTTGGGAAATCCGAGATAGATAAAGATTTTTTCCAGCACCCAGCTCCGGTCGTAGCACATCCCGCTGCGGCCGAGGTAGAGCTCCTTGGGTTCGCGCGGCTGGCCTTCGGGGATGCCCACCCAGCCGGTGGTCCGGTTGAAGACCGCGCGCTGGGCCCGTTCAATGAGAATAATCTGATCCGCGTAAGTGAGCGTGGGCGCAATGCCTTCCCGAACGCCCGGCAGGTACAGCTGGATGTAGTGCCGGTCCTCGTTGGTCAGCGCCCGGTCGACGTTGAAAACCGGGATTAAGGCCCCGGTTATCAACAAAATGAGTATCACGACTTTCAGCTTGGGCGGCCACCACTGCGGCCGGTTAACTGCCCGCGCTGGCGCCGCTACGGTTGGGCGGGAAAAGGAAAAAGGGGCCGCGACCAGAAAGTGCTGGTCGGATGGTGGACGAGGAAGGGGAGTAATCAAAGCGATGGAAGGATGGAAGCAAGCAGATGGCAGGCTGCCCCGGAGGCCCAAAACCGGATTGTTTTGCAGAAAGAGGGCTCGGGCCGGAGCGAAGGCAGCAGGGTCATGGTCCGGCGCCCGATGCCCTGATTTGTCGGATCAGCGGGGTCAGTAATTATTTCAGCGAGGACAACGAACCATTTGACCTGAACCGATGGCAATAGTTTAAAAAGGGTCCACCGGGAATTAGTCAGGCGTATTGGCAACGGGAAAGGTGTCGGGAACAGGTTGCTGGTCCGACGGCGCTGATACTGAAAAGTGGAAGCGCGACTAATGATAAAGTTTTGTTCCAGATGAGTCTAGAGCGTGCTGAGCCGCCGCAGAAGTTCCGCGCTGTAGGATTTGCCCACCGGCACAGTGTAGGCGCCGAGCAGCAGGGTGTGATCGACCACGGCGTCGATGCGGCGGGTATTGATGATGTAGGAGCGGTGGACCCGCATGAAGTGCGCGAAGGGCAGCCGCTCGCCAATCCGCTTGAGCGGGGCGTACACAATGTGCTTGTGAGTGGCCGTAACCAGCACGGAATACGTGGACAAGGCTTCGATATACAGGACCTCGTCGAAATTGAGCCGCACCAGCCGGCCGTTGACTTTCACAAACAGGTCGGCGGAGCCGGGCTCGGGTAATTCGGCGGCGGCCTCGGGCAGCTCGGGGGCGCCGGCCGGGCCCTGCCGGTCGCGCACCCGCTGCACGGCCAGCAGGAAACGGGCGTATTCGACGGGTTTAACCAGGTAGTCGACAACGGGAAGCTCAAAGGCCTCGACGGCAAACGTTTGGTGCGAGGTGACGAGCACGGTGGGCGGCAGGGGGCGGGGCAGCACCCGGATCAGCTCCAGGCCGCTGAGATGGGGCAATTCGATGTCGAGCAGCAGCAGCTCCGGCGGCGGATTGGTTTGCAGGTAATGGAGGGCGGCGACGCCGTCGGTCAGCGTGGCGGACAGCGTCAGCCCCGGGGTCAGGTCCACAAAATGGGTGAGCGTCAGCCGGTTCATTTCGTTGTCTTCGACGATGACGCAGCTAATAGGATCGGGTTCAAACATGGATGGCGAGAAGATAAATAGCGCGTAATTAGCAGGACTTTAAATCGGGTTTGATGCAAGGTAGTCAGCAAGTAGGGGAAGTGTCGGCCGAAGTTCTGCCACGAAAAGCAGGGGTTCATTTAGAAAAACGCCCTGTTCATCGGGCGGGTCGGCGGATGACTCCGGGCAGCCAGTACGTTTGTAAGGCTTAGACATAGAAACTGATTCTCGCCCCTCTTTTTTGACCTTCTGATGAACCCTATCTTCGTTTTGTTCGCCAGCCTGATGTTGCGTTGCTCCGCACCGGCCACTTCCGCCCACCAGCCCGCTTTCTTCGCCGACCGCGAAACGGCGACGCCCGCCGGCGACTCTTTGCAGATTGCCGCCGCCTTTCACGTCGCCGACGTGTCGGACGCGCTCTGCCTGAACGCCGCACAGACCCAGCAGCTCAAGCGCATTACCAACGAGCAATTGCAGCAAGTGCGGCAGCTGAAGAACTCCACCGCCGGCGCCTCGGCCGCCGCAATGGCCGGCATCGCCACCAACTACCAGCAGCGGTTGGTGCAAATGCTCTCGCCCGGCCAGTACAGCACCTTGCTGAGCCTCAACGACACGCCCCCCACGCTGCTCCCGCGCAACAGCCTGGGCGAAGCCCGGAACTAGCCCAGCCCCCGGTCACGACTGAAGTAATCTGCTAAAGCGAGATATATACGGGCCGCACTTTCCTGGTGCTCCGCCCGGATTCAGATTGCCTCAGGACGAAAAAACCCCTTCTTGCCAGCAAGAAGGGGTTTTTTAATGGCTGATCCCCACCAGTTTGGCGAAGAATAATCAGGTGGGCGGAGGCTGAAAACGGTGCTTAGTGACCGATTACCAGCCGTTGCGTCACCACGCCGGAGTCGGTTTGGAGCCTGACGAGGTAGATTCCGGCGGCCAGCTCCCCGGCCGCCAGGCTCAGGCCGACCGCCTGCCGGGCGGTGGCGCGGCCCGTGCCGATGACCCGGAGCCGGGCGCCCTTTAGGTCGTACAGCGCCAGCTCGTAGGGTGTGTCCCGGTCGGTGGTAAAAGTCAGGCGGGTGCGGTCCGGGCTGGGGTTGGGCGCCACGATGAGGCTGGCCGCGCCGGCCGGGGCGCGGGTGGCGGTCGGCGTGGCACTGCGGCAGCTCGTGCCCACGGTGTAGGTGTGCGGCGTGGCCACGGAGGTTTGCTGGGCTCCGCCCGGCCCCACCTGATAGGTGAAATACACGCTGCTGACGGTGCCCCCGGCAATGGCTTTGGTGAAGGTGAAATCCCCCGCCGCATTCTTCCCCATGGTGTAGCCGGGATACGCGCCCGACGGGCCTTCGCGGATAAAGACGATGGCCAGCGTGCCGCCCACCGTGGCCCCCAGCGGGTGAAAAGTGAACGTCACATTGGCGCCCGTAGTCACGGCAGAGTAGGCGTAATCGGGCCGGGTGGCGCAGTAGCCGTCGCTGCCCGTCACCAGAATCATGACGGGGGCCGAGGTGGTCCGGGCATTGCCGTTATCGGTGGCGACGGCCGTGAGCGAATAACAGTCGCCCACTACGCCAGTCCAATTGAACGTGTAGGGAGCCGTGAGCGCCTGCCCCAGTAGCGTAGTGCCCTGGTAAAACGCCACCCGGCTGATCGTGCCGTCCGCATCGGCGGCGCTGGCCGTCAGGGTGATGGCGGCCGGCGCGGCGAAGGTAGCCCCGCCCGTTGGGGCCGTCAGGCTGACGGTGGGCGGGATGTTGTTCGCTGCAACGGCGCAGTCGGTCCCCACGGTGTAGCTGTGCGGCGTGGTCATGGAAGTCCGCTGCGGCCCGCCCGGTCCCACCTGATAAGTGAAATACACGCTGCAAACCACGCCGTTGGCAATGGCTTTGGTGAAGGTGAAATCGCCCGCCGCATTTCCCACCATGTTGTAGCCGGGATAAGCGCCGGCAGAACCTTCGCGGAGGTAGATTATAACCAGACTACCGCCCGCCGTAGCGCCCAGCGGATGGAAGGTAAAGTTCACATTCGACCCCACGGTCTCGGCCCTGAACGCGTAGTCGGCCGTCGTGAAACAGTAGTCTGTCAGGACGGTGGCCGGCCCGTGGCGGGCCGTTGGGATACTACCCGGCGCGGCGGCCCGCTCCTTTGCCCGGGCTACCCTGGGGCCGCCACTCAGCGTGAGCAGCAGCAGTATCAGGAGCAGTGGCCGGCCCCTGCGGCGCAATAAATGGAAGCGGTTAATAGTCATGGAGCCAGGGATTTAAGGGGAGAGAATGGCCGGCTACGGCTCAGGGCTGCACGTAAAAAGGCGTATTGGCGGTGGCCACGTTGTTGTGGCCATCCGAGGCGTAGAGGAACAGGCGGTAGGCGCCGGGCTTGTCGGGCACGTGCAGGGTGGCCTGGCCGGCCGTTCCCGGTTGCACGCCCGGCAGGGCCTGGGGGCGGCTTTCGCGGTCGCCGCCCACGCTCAGGTCAGTGGTTTCGGGGAGTAATTCCCAGCGGTAGGTGAGCGGATCGCGGTCAGGATCGCTCACCCGGGCGGCCACGGGGCAGCTAGCGCCGGGCTTCAGGTAGATGCCGGCGGTGCTGGGCCGGCCATCGAGCAGGAAAGATTCCAGGTGCGGGGCGCGGTTGGCGGGCCAGCCGCCGGTCCACAGGTATTGCATTACGTCGATGACTTCAGATTCCTGCCCGTCCTCCGTGAACAGGCCGTACCAGGTGGGCGTGCGCTCCTGTTTCTGGCCCCAAAAAAACACGTACGATCCCAGGCAGTGGGCTGCGTCCTGGGGCACTGAGGCTTCGTAGCGGGCCCGGTATACAGCAGCTTTTTGCGAGCTGGTTTCTTCCACGGGGGCCTTCCAGGGCGTCTGGGGGCATTCCCAATGGCCGGTGGGGCCCCACTCGCCCACGAGGTAGGCCCCGGTCCAGCCGCTGGCTTTCACCTCCTGCGGAATGGTGCTGAGCCCGGCGTAGGTGTTCACCGATAGTAAGTCCAGGTCTGGGCAGCGCTCTTTAATGAAGGCCACTTCCCGGGCGCTCACGCCCGCCAGCACGGTGGTGGCGGGATGATTGGGGTCGACTTCGTGAATCATGCGGGCAATGCCGTTCACGGCGTCCCACACCCGGGGGTTTTTGTAGCTCAGGTTGAGCTCGTTGCCGATGGCCCAGACCAGCAGGGCCGGGTCGTCCTTGTATTTGACGACCTCGGCGCGCATAGATTGCAGCTGCTGAGCCACGGCGGCGGCGTTGTCGTAGTCGAAGCCGTGGCGCTCGCGGGCTACATCCAGCCCCAGCATCACGGTGAGGTGATTGGCCTGGGCGGTCTTCAGCAGCGGCCCCGCCTCGCGGGTATCCCAGGTGCGGATGGAGTTGCCGCCGTAGGCGGCGATGCGCTCGGGATACTGACTGCCACCGGCTCCTTTAACAAAGTAGGGCTTACCGTCCCGCAGCAGCTCATAGCGGCCGTTGGCTTCGCGCACCACCACTTTAACCGGGCCCGTCGGGGCGACGAATCGGGAGTGGTGTTCGGCAAAAGCGGCTCCCATAATGGCCATTGGAACCAGTAGGCCCGCAAAATTAAATAGCTTGTTCATCGGCGTAAAAGTTGGGTAGGAGGGAGGTGGCGACCCGGGCCAGACCGGCCGGATTCCCGAAAATTAGACATAGCAAAGCCCCCGGCGGGCCAAAAACCACCCGCCGGGAGCCTTGCTCAGATCAGCAATTCAATGCCGTTATTCTACGCTCAGCGTCCGGCTCAGGGCCACGCCGTCCACCGTAAGGCGGCAGGTGTAGAGGCCGGCGGCGAGGCGGCTGGTGTTCACCTCGGCGGTAAACTGGCCAGCGGCGCGGGATTCGTTCTCGATCACCTGCGCCACGCGGCGGCCCATGATATCAAACACGGCCAGGCTCACGGTGCTGGTTTTCAGCAGGCTGAAGGGCAGGTGTGCCACGCCGTGCCCGGGGTTGGGGTAGGCCGGGGCGAAGGCAGCGGTAGCGGTCTGCACCACGCGGGCAGCCGTCACGAAGCCGACCAGGCTCGGGCCGGTCCAGTCGTCGAGGTATACGCGCTTGCGAGCGAAGGTATTGGGCGCCACCAACAGCACAATCTCGTTGAGGCCGGTGTTGGGCGTCGCGCTGGGGGCATTCACAAAGTTGAAGCTAAGCGTCTCCCAGGCGTTGGTTGCGGTCGTGGTGGCGGTGTATTCGGAGTTGCGGCCGGCTGGGTAGTTCGATGCCCCGGCCACGGTAGAATCCTGCAGCGTAATCTGAAACAAAATCCCGGGCGCCGGGCTGAACACCTTCAGCGTCATGTGCAGGACGTTGTTCTTGAAGGGCGTCACGTCGGCCAGGGCCGCGCCGCGGGGCTGCGCCACCAGCACGTCGTACTGGCTGGCCGAGCGGGTGTAGCGGGCCACGCCGGTGCTGTTGTTCATCGCGCTGGGGGCCGGGTTCAGGGTATCAACCTTCAGGCTGCCCGACGATTTAGAGGCGATGTACTTGATGGCGCGGACGCCCTGGTAGTTGTCGTAGAGCTGGCTTACGGCCTGCCCACTGGGCGCCTGGTTGGCGATCAGCTCGGGGCCGGTGATATCATCGAGGTAGTAGGTAGCGCCGGTATTAGTGCCCGGGGCTACCAGAATTACCATCTGATCCACGTCTGTTGCCATGACGGACTGGTCAAAATTACCGCCTGCCGCGGCCGTGTAGTTGAACGTCAGCGTTTCCCAGGCATTGGCCACGGTGGTGGTGGCCAAGAAGTCACCGCCAAATTTGCCGCCGGGATAATTACCGCCCGCCTTGACGCTATTCTGCAGCACGGCCTGCACCGTGATGCCCACCGCCGGGCTGCGAAACTTAACGGTGAAATGCTTGGTGCCCGCGATGTAGGGCGAGACGTCGGCCATGCGGGCATTGTTGGGCTTCACCGCAATCACGGGGTACTGCTGGCCGGCGTCACGGGTGTAGAGGGCGCAGGTGGGGCTGCTGTTCACGGCGTTGGAGCCGGGGTTGGCCGTGTTCTGGGTGAAGGTGCCGCCCACCGTCGGGTACGACACGATGCGGGTAGTTTCAAAGTTGTCGTACAGGGTTTGGGCCGAAGCCCGGGTGCCAATGGCCACCAAAGCGGCCGCGCACAGCACGCGCGTAAAAATTTTCATGGGGAAGCAGTTAAAAGGTGAAAAACAGGAAATAGGCAATGCGTCAGCCGCGCGACGCTGGTCAAGCCAGCGCCGCGCCGCCTACACTATTTGTACTGATAATACCGCACGTAGTCCACCAGCATTTGCTGGGGGAATGGCGTGCCGGCGTCGGGGTTGCCATCGAAATCGCCGCCCACGGCCACGTTCAAAATCATGTAGAAGGGATTGTTGAACGGGTAGGGCGATACCTGGCCGCTGTTGAGGCTGTAGTAAAGCTGACCGTCCACATACCAGCGCATCTGGTCCTGACTGCGAATGACGGTGAAAATGTGGTAGTCGCTCGCAAAGTCGCCCGGCCCGGGCAGGTTGTAGGTGGTGGTTTTGTACTGGTGGTCGCTGGTCGGGTTGGTTCCGTAATGCACCGTGCTGTTGTTGATCTGGGGCGAGCTGCCGCGCAATTCCATGATGTCGATCTCGCCGCAGTTGGGCCATGTCGCGGTGGCGTCGTTGCTGCCCAGCATCCAGATGGCGGGCCACATGCCCTTGCCCTTGGGCAGCTTGGCCCGGGTATCGATGCGCCCGAACACGAAATCTTTCTTGCCCTTGGTATTGATGCGGGCCGACGTGAAATCGCGGCCGTTGTAAGCCTCGCGCTTGGCGGTGATGACCAGATTGCCGTTGGTGACGGTCACGTTGTCGCGGGAGCTGGTCGTGGCCTGCAGCTCGTTGTTGAACCAGACGTCGCGCACTTCAGGGCTCCACTTGCTGGCATCCAGCGCCGAGCCGTCGAACTCATCGCTCCACACCAGCTCGGTGTAGAGATTAAAGTCGCGCGTTTCGGCATTCACGGCCGCGGGAGGGGGCGTGGGGGCCACCGGCGTGGGCGTGGGCGGGTTCTGGGTGCAGCCGGCAGCAGTCAGGACCAGCAGCAGGCCCACGCCCGAAAACAGGCGACGGCTGGACAGCTCAAAATAAGGAAGCGACATAATAATCAATGGTTAGGAAGCGGTTGATTTAGATGGTAACAAAATTATTTAACCCGGAGCTTGATGGTGAAAACCACGGACGCCGTGGGTCGCCCGGCCCGCAACACCATCGTCTGATTATCGATGGATAGAATGCGGTACACCAGGTCCGGCGCATCGGTGATGCCGATGAACGAGCCGGGCAGGCTCAGCTCCAGCTGCGCGATGCCCGTGCCCGAGGCCGGTCCGAAGGTGAACGGGCTGGTGTAGGTGCGCGGCGCCTGGCAGGTGCCGGGCGTGCCGGCCACGAAGGTTTCTGCAAAGGCATTGTACTTGAGAACGTTGGCACTCGTGAACGTATACTCATCGTCGGCCTGGCAGGAGGGCAGGGAGTTGGCCGGGCCACCCGGGTAGTAGGCCGTGGGCTGCGCCTCGGTGCCCACTGTGATAACGGCCTGCGCTGCATTATCGAGCATCCAGGTGCGCGACGAGCCGCCCGTGAGCAGCTGCTTGGTGCGGTCCAGGGCCGAGAGCTGGGGCATGTAGGTCACCACCAGCTTGGTGCCATCGGGCAGGGTGCCCTGCAGGCGCAGGCGGGTGGGCGAAGCCTCCAGAATGTCGTAGGCCTTGTTCACTACGGAGTCGGGCGTGCCCAGAAAGGCGCCCTTGCCCAATAGCACAATGCGTCCCAGGCTGCCATTGGGAATGAAATTGAAATCGGAGCTGCCCGTCAGGGCGCTGCCGCAGGCGCCGGCGCGGTAGGTGCTCCCGACCGCATCATAGCTGTAGGCAAAGGTGCTGGTGAACGAAAACTGGTCATCGCTCTGGCAGGCGGGCAGCGGGGCGGTCGACTGCGAGAGAATAGTGCTGCCATTGGCTGCCAGCCGCGTGATGGCTCCCGGCTTCAGGTCAAATGTCCATGAGGTGGAGCCGCTGCCCGCGCAGGCCGTGAGCACGGCGAAGGCCGCGTTGCCGCAGAGCGAGGGCACCACTACATCGTGCGCGGGAGAAATGCCCGTGCCGCCGCGCCCGGCCGCCACCAGCTTGGCTTTAAACGTGCCCGCCGAGCGGTACGTGTGCGTCACATTTTGCCCCGAAACCAGGGGCGAGCCGTCGCCGAAATCCCACTGGTACAAAAAGGCGTCGGTGCTGGTGTTGGTGAAAGTGGCCACCACCGGAAACTGGGTGGTGTTGAGCTGCACGGAGAAATCGGCGTTGGGCACGGCCCCGTCGAGGCCGGTGGGGTCGTCTTTCCGGCAGGCGGTGAGCAGGGCCGCGCTGGTGAAGGTCAGCAGGGCGATCTTACGAATAGGGAGGAACATCGGGGCGATTGATTGAAAAGGTGGGAAAGCCGATGCGGCTTAGTAGCCCGGGTTTTGGGCCAGGCTGGGGTTGGCGTCGCGCTCCGACTGGGGCACGGGCAGCACGATGTTGAACGCCTTGATGCCCTTGGCGACCAGCGCCGGATTGGTGAGCAAATGGCCCGTGCGCTTGAGATCGAACCACCGGTCGTCTTCGAAGGCCAGCTCGTAGCGCCGCTCCCGCTGCACGGCGGCGGTGAACCCGGATGTGCCCGAGGTGAAGTCCCGCGCGGAAGCGGCGTTGATATCCAGGCCAAAAGCCCGGCGGCGCACTTTGTTCACGGCGTCCACACCCTCGGCGGTGGGTCCCACGGCTTCGGCCAGAATCAGGTAAATCTCTGCGTAGCGCAGCACCGGGAAGTTGAGGGGCGAATCCCAGACGTTGGTATTCACCTTGCCCACAAACCACTTTCGGCAGTTGTAGCCGTTGGGCGAGCCGGGCAGCGAGGCCGGCTGCGCAGCCGTGGCGCTGCCGGCCGGATAGGCGTCCCCGGGCTTCCAGATGGTCACGTCGCGGCGCTTGTCGCCGGTCTCGTAGCCCGCCACAAACTCCGGCTCCGGCACGTTGAAGCCGTAGCCGCCCTGGGGCACCAGGCCCTGGCCGCGGGGCGCAAAAAACTCATTGCCCACGAAGCCCAGCCCATCGAAAATATATTCGTTGAGGCCGTTGACGTACTGAACTTCAAACAGCGACTCTTTGCCGTTCTCATTGGCTACCTTGAAGTTATCGCCGTAATCGGCCCACAGGCTGTAGCGGTTCGAGGCGATGACTTCGCGGGCGCGCTGGGCGGCCAGCGGCAGATTACCCTGGGTGAGGTACACCTTGGCCAGCAGCCCGGTGGCGGCGCCTTTGGTGGCCCGGCCCAGGTCGCCGCCGCTGTAGGTTTCGGGCAGGGCCCCGATGGCATCCATCAGATCCTGGATAATCTGGCCGTAGACCTGGGCCACGGGTGTGCGCGGAATGGCGGCCGCCTCGGCCGGACTAGCGGGGGGGGCCGTGAGCAGGGGCACGTCGCCGTAGGCCCGCACCAGGTCGAAATAGTACTTGGCCCGCAGGAACTTGGCCTCGCCCAGGCAGCGCCGCCGGATGGCCTCGGTCATGTTGGTAATGGCGGGTATTTTCAGCAGCGCCAGATTGGCGGAGCCGATACCCACGTAGCAGCCGGCCCACAGGCGGCTCACCATTGGGTTACTGGTAGGGATGTTGAAATTGTCGAGCTGCTGCTCTTCGGCGCCGTCCCCGCCGCCGCCGCCGCCGGTGGTCGAGTTGTCCGACATGATTTCGCCGATTCCCCACAGCGCGTAGTTGTACTGGCCGCCCCGGCTGAGTTGGGCGTAGGCCGCATTGGTGGCCTGAATGGCATCGCCTTCGGTCCGGTAAAAATTTTCGGTCGTGACCAGGTCACGCGGGGTTTCATCCAGAAATTTCTCGCCGCAGCCGGTCAGCAGACCCAGGGTCAGCAAGAAGCTCAGGGCAGTTTTGGGAGTGAGTATATTCATCTGATTGCAAGCAGGTTATGAGGAGGGAAGCGACCACGGAGGCCGGTACGCAGAACTTAAAAGCCGATGTTGATGCCGGCCAGCACCACCCGCGACTGCGGATAAATGCCCCGGTCGATGCCCGAGCCGCCCAGCTCGGGGTCGAAGCCCGAGTACTTGGTGAGGGTGAGCAGGTTCTGGCCGGTCACGTACACGCGCAGGGTCTGGGTGCCGTAGCGGTTAATGAAGGCCTTGGGCAGCGCGTAACCCAGGGTGAGGACCTTAATGCGCAGGTAGGAGCCGTCTTCCACGAAGTAGCTGCTCACGCGCAGGTTCTGGTTGGGGTCGCCGGCGATGGCCCGGGGTACGTCGTTGCTGGTGCCCTCGCCGGTCCAGCGGCTCAGCACGCGGGTGCTGGAGTTGCCGTTGCTGTAGAGGCCGCCTTCGGTGTACACGCGGTTCAGATTGTACACCTTATTGCCCTGCGAGCCCTGCACGAACACGTTCAGGTCGAAGCCGTGCCAGCTCACGCTGTTGTTCAGGCCGTAGGTAAACTTGGGGTTGGGGTTGCCGATGAAAGTCCGGTCGGCGTCGTTGATCACGCCGTCGCCGTTGATATCCTTGAACTTAATATCGCCGGGCGCCGCGCCCGTCTGGGTGGCGTGGGCTTTGATATCTTCTTTGTTCTGAAACAGACCGTCGGCCACGTAGCCGTAGAATTCGCCGAACGGCTGGCCCTTGTCGTAGCGCACGATGGCGACCCCGGTGCGGGTGGTAGTGCCGTTGAAGGGATTGCCCACGCCCAGGTCGGTCACTTCGTTTTTATAAGCCGAAAGAACCAGCGAGGTCGTCCAGTTCAGGCCGCTGCCCGCGCCGACGAGGTTGCGGGTGGTCAGGGAGAAATCAACCCCACGGTTGTACGACGAAAGCGAGTTGGTAGGTACGGCCTCGTACGTGCCCGTCACCAGGTACGGCGGCACGTTGTTGATGAGGTTGGGCGAGCGCCGGTCGTAGAGCTCGAGCGTGGCTTCGAGGCGATTATCGAACAGGCCCACGTCGAGCCCCACGTTGCTCTGGATGTTGTTTTCCCACTTCAGATCCAGGTTTTGGGCCCGGGTGGGGGCTGCGCCCGCGTTCACCGCGCCGGTGGGGCCGAAGGGATAGGTGATGCCGGTGTTGATGGTGGCCAGGTAAGCGAAAGAGCCGGCGTTCAGCGGGTTGCCCACCCGGCCGTAGCCCGCCCGCAGCTTCAGGTTGCTGATGACGGGAATCTCTTTGATGAAAGCCTCCTCCGAAATCCGCCAGCCGATGGAAGCCCCCGGGAAGAAGCCAAACTTGCGGCCCGGCGCAAAGGCCGTGCTGCCGTCGTAGCGGGCCGTGGCCTGCAGAATGTACTTGCCGGCGAACTCGTAGTTCACCCGCCCGAAATAGCTGGCCAGACGGGTCTGGCTGCTGGTGCCGCCATTGCCCAGGCTGGCATTGATGGGGCCGCTGTTGATTTGCTGAAGGTCGTTGCGCAGGTAGCCATTGCGGCCGGCCTG
The DNA here is from genome assembly GCA_043780755.1 of Hymenobacter sp. GTDB lineage: Bacteria > Bacteroidota > Bacteroidia > Cytophagales > Hymenobacteraceae > Hymenobacter. The sequence goes on along the minus strand of JAYWCH010000095.1, from coordinate 3,785 downwards.
CACGTAGCTGAAGTTAAATTCCTGGGCCGACTGCCCGGCCAGCACCGTAAAGTGGTGCTTATCAGCAATGGTACGGTCGTAGTTGGCCGTATTCTCGATCAGGTAGCCGGGGTTGTAGTCGTTGCGGGAAAAGGCACCCGCGACGGAGTTGCGCGGCGAGTTCGGTCCCAGCGAAGGTGTGAAGGAGTTGTTGCTGTCGAAGACCAGATCCACGCCCACATTGGTGCGCAGGCGCAGGCCCTTAATCGGCTCCACTTCGGCAAAAACGGTGGATAGAATCCGGTTGCGGACAAACTTCGAATTACTGATCAGTGATTGCAGCACCGGGTTGGGCTCTACGTAGTTATCGGCCGTAGCCGTAGGCTCGTACCAGGTGCCGTCGGGGTTGAAGACGGGAATGGTGGGCGGGGCCTGCAACACGTTATTGAGCACCCCAAACTCGTCGTTACCGGTATTCAGCTGCCGGTCCGAGATATGGGTAATGGCCAGACTGTTGCCGATTTTTACGGCTTTGCTCAGGTTCACATCGCCATTGGCCCGTAGCGTAAAACGCTCAAAGTTGGAGCCGTTGAGCGTACCGTCCTGCTGGAAATAGCCGCCCGAGATCGAGTAGCGGGCTTTTTCGCTGCCGCCTGCCGCCGTCATATTGTAGCTCTGAATCACGGCCGTGGGCCGGAAAACGGCGTCCTGCCAATTGGTGCCGGCGCCCAGACTCTTGGGGTTGGCCAGTTTGGGCAACAGCGGGTCGCCCTTGGCAATCAGGCTCTCATTGTTGATCACGGCGTATTGTTCCGCATTGAGCAGGTTCAGCTTGCGCCACACCTGCTGCACGCCCCGGTAGGCGTCGACCGAAATACTGGCCGCGCCCGCCTTGCCGCGTTTGGTGGTGATGATGACCACGCCGTTGGCCGCCCGCAGGCCGTAAATCGCGGTGGCCGAGGCATCTTTCAAAACGTCAATCGTCTCAATATCATTGGGATTGATGGCGTTTAGCTGGCCTTCAATGCTATTGCCCCCGGCATCGGACGAGGGCAGCGGAAAGCCGTCCACCACGTACAGTGGGGAGTTATTGCCGGCCGAGGTAATGCCCCGCACCCGGACCGAAGTCCCGCCCGCCCCACCCGGCGCGCCGGAGTTCTGAGTGACGGTGACGCCCGCTGCCCGGCCTTGCAGGGCCTGCGTGGGGTCGGCCACCGGTTGGGAAGCAATGTCGTGGCCCGAAACCGAGGAGATAGCTCCGGTCACGCTGCCCCGCTGCTGGGTGCCGTAGCCAACCACCACTACTTCATTGAGTCTCTGCGTGTCTTCGCGCAGGCTGATATTCACCGCGCCACTGCCGGCGTTCACCACCGCCGTCTGGGTAGTGAAGCCCACAAAGCTGAATACCAGGGTGCTGCCCACGGGGGCCAGCAAGTTATATACCCCTTCGGCGTTGGTGCTGGTGCCGGTGCCGGTACCCCGTACCAGGACCGTGACGCCCGGCAGCCCGGTGCCGTCGGCTCCGGTCACGCGGCCCGTGACGGGTACGTCCGCCGCTCGGGTGGTTTTGAAGGGAGCAGCTCCGGCGTGGGCCTGAACCGAGGGAATGCCCACGGCGGTCAGGCCGTAGAAGGCGAGCAGTAGCGTCCCCCGCCGGGCGGCCAAAGGTGAGTAACGGGAGTAACCCATAGGAATGAGTGGAACAAGAAAGTGGGTATGATGAGAGTGGGCCCTTCGCCCGCAGACCCGCTGCGGCAAAACCCCTGGCAGTTGTGAACTCCAATTCCACCGATCAAGGCTGAAAAGTCGCCGACATCTGGTTTTGGGGTGGCTAAAGGTATCTGCTATTTTTCTTAAAATACAAGTAAAAAATGCCCATACAGGCTCTGTTTCAATATATTTCCTCAGTCACCCTCATTGCGTTATACGCTTAAGCAACCAGTTATTTCCTCCGTTTAGGGGTTGTCGCAATCGTTTGTGGCTATTCCCACTCCGAGCTATAACGGGTAAGCGACCCAAAATAAAATGCGGTTTCCCCCACTTTATTTTGAGTCGCTTACCCGGACTGGAAATAAGAAAATTAAAAGCAGCTCACCGTCTGTTCCCGCGATTAATACTGGCTGGTCCGGGTGCATCTGGTTGCCCCGTAATCGTCCGGCTGCTTATTTCACTACCAAAGTTCCGCGCAGCATGCCCATGCCGCAGGTGAATTCAAACCGACCGGCTGCCGTGGGCAGCAGCTCCACCCGCGTTGTCTGAAATGCCGGCAAGTCGCGCCGGATATTAAAGTCCGGCATCAGCAGCTCTTCGGAACAGCTGTTTTCCTCGTCGCGGTAAAAGTGCAGCCGCACGGGTTGGCCGCAGGCGACCTCAATCACGTCGGGCGAGTAGCCCCCTTTCACCGTGATGACGATTTCCTGCACTCCGCCCGATGAAGGCACTGCGCTGGCCGTTTGCCGGGCCGAAAAGAAGAAGTACCAGAGCACGAACCCCGCCAGGCCCAGCCCGGCAAGAGTCACCATAATTGCCGTTGTGTCCATAATAAGCCCAGGTTACTTGTGGTCGAAAGTCCGCAGGCGCAGCGAGTTCATCAGCACCGATACCGAGCTCAGGGCCATGGCCCCGGCCGCTAGCATGGGCGAGAGCAGCCAGCCAAACAACGGATACAGCAGCCCCGCCGCAATCGGAATGCCTAGGATGTTGTAGATAAAGGCAAAAAACAGGTTCTGCCTGATGGTGCGAATAGTCTGGCGCGACAGCTCAATGGCGGTGACCACGCCATTCAGGTCCGGGCGCATGAGCGTGATGCCGGCCGCGGCCATGGCCACGTCGGTACCGCTACCCATGGCCAGGCCAATATCGGCCTGGGCCAGGGCCGGCGCATCGTTGATGCCATCGCCCACCATGGCTACGATGTGGCCCTGGGCCTGCAGCTCTTTCACTTTGCCGGCTTTGTCCCCCGGCAGGACCTCGGCGAAGTACCGTTTGATTCCCACCTGCCCGGCCACCCGGGCGGCCGTTTGCGGGTTGTCGCCCGTCATCATCACTACCTCAATGCCCAGGGCTTGCAGCCGCTGAATAGCCGCCGCCGACGTGTCGCGCAGGGTATCGGCCACGCCAATCAGCCCCACGGCCCGCCCCGCCACCGCCACGTAAAGCACCGTTTTGGCCTGGCTCAGCAGCTGTTCCGCTGCACTGGTCAACTCCGCGGAGAAGTTTACATTTTCAGCCCTCAACAAGCCCTGATTACCAATGAGTACCGCTTGGCCGTTCACCGTCGCCGCGGCGCCCTGGCCTTCGATGGCCCGGAAATCCGTCGCGGGCAAAACCGTCGTTCCCTGCGCCTCGGCGTAGCGGACCACGGCTTCGGCCAGCGGGTGCTCGCTTTGGCGTTCCAGGGCCGCCACCAGCTGCAGCAGCTGCGCGGCATCCTGACCGGTGCCGGGCACAAAGTCCGTCACGGCCGGTTCGCCCCGGGTGATGGTGCCGGTCTTGTCCAGCAGCACGGTGTTCACTTTATACGCCTTTTCCAGGGCCTCCGCGCTGCGAATCAGCACGCCAAACTCCGCACCCTTGCCCGTGCTGACCATGATAGCCGTGGGCGTGGCCAGACCTAAAGCACAGGGACAGGCAATGATGAGCACCGCCACGAAGCTGACCAGGGCCAGGGGCAGCCGGGTGGCCAGCGGCGCCAGATCAAACCAGAGTACGAACGTAAGAATCGCGATAACCACCACGGTGGGCACGAAAATGGCGCTGATTTTATCCGCCAGCCGCTGGATTGGCGCCCGGCTGCCCTGCGCCTC
>JAYWCH010000094.1:0-36856 GCA_043780755.1 Hymenobacter sp. | reverse complement strand
TCTCGCGTGGACGAGTAATCATCTGCGCCAGGCAAAAGGATTACTCGTCCACGCGAGATGCTTCGCTGCGCTCTGCATGACAGCCGTGAATTAGCCTTCCCGAATCAAAAATTTTACTGATTTATCGGGCCGCGCCAGCGTGGCGGCTAGAAGAAGCCCAGCTTCTGCTGGCTGTAGGAGATGAGCATGTTCTTGGTCTGGCGGTAGTGGTTGAGCATCATCTTGTGGTTCTCGCGGCCAAAACCGGAGGCTTTGTAGCCGCCGAAGGGGGCGCCGGCGGGATAGTCGTGGTAGCAGTTGACCCACACCCGGCCGGCCTGAATGGCGCGGGGCATCTGGTAAAGCTCGTGCGCGTCGCGGGTCCAGAGGCCGGCGCCGAGGCCGTAAAGCGTATCGTTGGCGATGGCAATTGCTTCCTCGCTGTCCTTGAAGGTGGTCACCGAGAGCACCGGCCCGAAGATTTCCTCCTGGAAAATCCGCATTTTATTGTGGCCCCGGAAGATGGTGGGCTTGATGTAGTAGCCTTCGGCCAACGCGCCGTCCATCTGCTGGTAGGCTTCGCCACCCACGAGGACTTCGGCGCCTTCGGCCTTGCCGATTTCGAGGTAGCTCAGGATTTTTTCAAACTGATCGTTCGAGGCCTGGGCGCCCATCATGGTTTCCATGTCGAGCGGGTTGCCGAGCTTGATGGCCTTTACCCGCGCAATGACGCGGGCAATGAAGGCATCGTAAATATCCTCGTGGACCAGCAGACGCGAGGGGCAGGTGCAGATTTCGCCCTGGTTGAGGGCGAACATCACGGCGCCTTCCACGCACTTATCGAGGAAGTCATCGTCGTGGTCCATCACCGATTTGCAGAACACGTTCGGCGACTTGCCGCCCAGCTCCATCGTGACGGGAATGATGTTTTCGGCGGCGTATTGCAGGATGAGGCGGCCGGTGGTGGTTTCGCCCGTGAAGGCTACTTTCTGCACGCGCTTGTTGCTGGCCAGCGGCTTGCCGGCTTCCAGCCCGAAGCCGTTGACGACGTTGATGACGCCGGGGGGCACGATTTCCTGAATCAACTCCATCAGCACCAGGATACTGGCTGGCGTTTGCTCGGCGGGCTTCACCACCACGCAGTTGCCGGCGGCAATGGCGGGGGCGATTTTCCAGGTCGCCATCAGCAGCGGGAAGTTCCAGGGGATGATCTGGCCGATGACGCCCAGGGGCTCCTGAATCACGAGCGAGAGGGTATTCTCGTTGAGCTCGGTGGCGGAGCCCTCTTCGGCCCGGATTACTCCCGCGAAGTAGCGGAAGTGGTCGATGGCCAGCGGCAGGTCGGCCAGCATGGTTTCGCGGATGGCCTTGCCGTTCTCGATGCACTCCACGGCCGCCAGGTGCGCCAGGTTGGCTTCCATGACATCGGCAATCTTGAGCAGCACGTTGCTGCGCGTGGTGGCCGAGGTCTTACCCCAGGTCTGGAAGGCGACGTGGGCGGCGTCGAGGGCCAGCTCAATGTCTTCCTTGGTCGAACGGGCTACTTTACAAAAGGCCTTGCCGTCGATGGGCGAGGGATTGTCGAAGTACTGTCCTTTGACAGGAGCTACCCATTTGCCCCCGATAAAATTATCGTAATGCGACTTGAATTCGGGACGAGCCACCACGGTGGAGGCTTTTTCTAAGGTTTCAGCCATGACTTTTTATCGGGGATTAAGTGAGCTTGAAGTGATGCAAATGTATTTATCTAACCTTTTGACTGATTATGTTATTATCGCAAAGTGTGCGGGAATTATCGCAACTTGCCGGCCCTCCCAGCGGTGGCCGCCAAGCGCGAGTATAGTGCCCGCCCGTTGCCCGGCCGCCGCCGTACTTACTCGCTATCCCACCCACCACGGACCCGCCGCTGCCCGGGCGCCGTACTACTGCTTCCGCCATGCTGCCCCGCGTCTATTTACCCGTCGCCGTCGCCCCGCTCGCCCCCGAACGCCTGCATTCGCTGGTCGAAAACCGCACGGTCTACGCCCTGGAAAGCTTCGAGCTGAACATCTTTGAAACCCACCAGAAGGCCCAGCGCGTGCCGCTGCGTCTCGACGGGCTGGCCCTCACCACGATGCTGCGCGGCCGCAAAGTCATGCACCTGGCCGGCCGCCCGGCCTTCGACTACCTGCCCGGTGAATCGGTGATCGTGAACAAGGACGAACTAATGGAGATTGATTTCCCCGACGCCTGCGCCTGCCAGCCCACCCAGTGCCTGGCCGTGGCCATCGCCCCCGATACCATTCGCCGCACCGTGGACCTGCTCAACGAGCGCTTTCCCCGCGCCGAAACCCACCAGCCCTGGACCCTGGCGCAGCCCGAGTACGCCCACCTCACCAACACACCCGAGCTCACCGGCACCCTCGAACGCCTCGTGTCCGTGTCGCGCACCACCGACGCCAACAAGGATGTGCTGGCCGGTTTCACCCTGCAGGAATTGCTGGTCCGCCTCATGCAGACGCAGGCCCGCCAGCTTATTTTCCACGATTATGCCCGGCACCTGACCACGCACCGCTTCGCCGCCGTGGTGGGCTACATCAAAAAACACCTGGCCGAAAGCCTGACCATCGACAAGCTCAGTGCGCTGGCCTGCATGAGCAAGGCGACGTTCTTCCGCCTGTTCAAGCGCGAATTCGGCCTCACGCCGGTGGAGTTCATCATCCGTGAGCGTCTGGGCGAGGCCAAGCGGCTCTTGCGCCACCCACTGGCCTCGGTGGCGGAAGTTTGCCTGCGGGCGGGCTTCAATAATCTGTCTTATTTCCAGGCGCTGTTTAAGAAGTACGAGGGCGTGACGCCCGGCGCGTACAAAAAGCAGCTACTCTAGCCGCTTGGCAGGCTGAGAATACAACTGCTCCTGTTTAGGAATTCGGAAATTCCTTCGTCTGTTGTCTGTCATCCTTCATTTGTCATCCTGAGCAGCGCGAAGGATCTTATCACGGCTGATTAACGATCGCTCGGCCATCATAAAATCCTTCGCGCTGCTCAGGATGACTGACTTCTTGGATTTCTAAATATCTTCATTGCAAAGCTATTATCCTACTCTTGCAATGGGCTGATCGCCGTGGAGACGCGGCCCTTCGCGTCTCGCGTCGGACGAGCACCCGGACGGTGCGGACACGAGGCGCGATCCCTGGCGTCTCGCGTGCAACAAGCACCCGGACGGTCTGAACGCCGAGACGCGAAGGGTCGCGTCTCTACTCTGGTCGGGCAAACCACAGCGGAACGGGTATAGATGAAGCGGTAAGGCTCCGCAGCGAGCTTTCCGGGCCGGCCCGCCAGCCGGAATTGAGCGCCGGCAATCCCTTGTTTTCCCCCGTCCAGTCGTAACCAACCCCCTTACCGGACGGTTGTGGGCTACTATTGTCCGTGCGGCCTACTGGTTCGCTCCCCGTTTCTATGTCTGATTCCGTTCTTAAGAACTCCCTGCCCCGTCCGCTGCCGCTGGCTTCCGCAGGTCACGCCGCGCCGCTGGATTCGGCCCTGGTGTGGCTGATGGCCATTACCTGCGGCCTGGTGGTGGCCAATATTTACTACAACCAGCCGCTCCTAGCCGCCATTGGGCGCACGTTTCAGCTTTCGGATAGTCGGGCCAGCCTCGTGGCCACGGCCACGCAGGTGGGGTACACGCTGGGCATGCTGTTTCTGGTGCCGCTCGGCGACAAGCTGGAGCGCAAGCGACTCATGCTGTTCATGCTGCTCGGGGCGGCCGGCTGCATGGTGCTGGCGGCGGTAGCCCCGAGCTTCGCGGTGCTAGCCGGGGCAAGTATTCTGATTGGAATCTGCTCGGCCGTGCCGCAGCTCCTGGTACCCATGGCCGCCCACCTGGCCTCGGACGAAAACCGGGGCCGCGTAGTGGGCCGCGTGATGAGTGGCCTGCTCATCGGCATCCTGCTTTCGCGCACGGTGAGCGGCTACGTCGGGGCGCATTTGGGCTGGCGCGCCATGTTTGAAATCGGCGCCGGCCTCATGGTGCTGCTCGTCGCCCTGCTGGCCTGGAAGCTCCCCACCGACCGCCCCACCTTCGCCGGCTCCTACGGCTCGCTGATGAAATCGCTGCTCACCCTCACCCGCGAGCAGGCGCCGCTGCGCCGGGCCGCCCTGGTGGGTGCCACGCTGTTTGCGGCCTTCAGCGTGTTCTGGACCACCCTCACCTTCTACCTCGAAGGCGCCCCCTTCCACTACGGCAGCGACGTAGCCGGCTTTTTCGGGTTGATCGGGGCCTTCGGCGCCCTGGCCGCCCCGCTGGCCGGAAAAACGGCCGACACTCGCGGGCCGGGCTATACCATCGTGCTGGGCATCCTGGTTTCGCTGGTGGCTTACGCGATTCTGGGCTTCGGCGGCAAGTACGTAGCCGGGCTGGTGATCGGCGTAATCCTGCTCGACGTGGGCGTACAGGCCACCCACGTCTCCAATCAGTCCCTCATTTTCTCGCTGGTGCCGGAGGCCCGCAGCCGACTCAACACCGTGTACATGACGGCTTATTTCATCGGCGGCTCGGTGGGCTCGCTGCTCGGCGGCCTGGCCTGGGCGCGGGGCGGCTGGCCGGGCGTGTGCGTGGTGGGCACGGTACTGGTAGCGGTCTCGCTCGGCGCCAGTCAGTTGGGCAAGGCCCGGCCAGCGGTGGTCAGGCGGTAATTCAGCCAGCAGGGGGTTATTTGGGTAAGAGAGGTGCAGCGCGCAGCGTTCGTCATGCAGCGCTGCGCGCTGCATGACCCAACCCTGATTATCCCTCAATCGCCCACCGGCTCCGGCGGCGTTCCCGCCGATAAGCCCACACTGATCTCCTTGCCCGCAACGGGCCGTTTGTTTTTGATGGGCTCGAAACGCAGCTCCCGGGGCTGTTTTTCGCTCAGGTATTTCCAGTAGCGCAGCGGCATGTGGCGGCGGTGCAGCTTCAGGTTCCGGCGCTCGGGGATGGTGACGTGATCGAAATAGGTTTGCCACAATAGCTTGAACAGCGGTTCGCGCTCGTCGAGGACTGTGGCGGCCAGGGTGGTCGAGCTGGCCGAGGGCGCTTGTTCCAGCTCAAACTGCACGATGTCGGTGCGCGTCAGGTCGTAGTAGAGGCCGTAGCGACGGCGGCGGTCATAAATCAGCCAGCGCTGATCGGCGTAGCGCTTGGTGAAGTGGGCGGCGATGAGCGGCAGCACGTCGAAATCGGGGTCGATGGTGGCGTGAAACAGCCCGTCGGTGGTTTTTTCGAAGCGCACGAAGGCTTCCATGCGGTGCTTTTCGCGGAACATCTGCTGGGCCAGGCGCTGAATGCGGCGTACGTCGGCATCGGCGTAGTTCTCGGAAATATCGCGATTGGCCCGCAGCGCCAGATCCACGTATCGGAAAATCAGCAACTCCCGATCCGCATCCTCACTCAAAAAAACGTGGTAGAGCCGGGCGCGAGCCGCCGCATCCATCGTTTTCAGCAAGCCCTCCCACACGCGCCCAGCGTAGGCTTCATCTGTGGCGCAGTACGCGGGCAGCGCAAAGAGCCCGGTCTGGGCCGTAGCCTCGGGCTGAATGCTGTTGGGCGCCGCCCGCCAGCTGTAAATCGTGAAAAGCACCGTGAGCAGGCCCTCAAAAGTGCCGTCGTACGTGTAGTCGCGCAGCGGGGCCGTGAGGGCCGGTGCCGGCCGCCGGGCCGGAGTCATGTCGGCGGGCGGGCGGCGGGCGGGCTTCATCGGTTTCGGGGCGGAGGGGCGGCGGGCGCTAGGCGGCCTGCTGGTTATCCTCGCCGCGCTGGGCTTCGGCGCGGGCGTCATCGTGCAGCTGGCGCACCAGGGGCAGCAGCTCGCTGAGGCGGCAGCAGCACGAGAGACGATTGACTTTCTCCGATTTAGCCGCCGGCAAGGCAACTTCCGGCAGCGACTGACGATGAATGACTTTCATGACGGAAAAGAAAATATCGTACTGCACGCCGCCGCGCCGGCTTTTTCCCAGCGGCGGTTGATCATTCCAGGTGAGTGGTTCGGTTGGCATGGCAATCAGTTGGCTTGGGCGAATAAATCGAGTTGTTGCGTAACCAGCGCCGAGCGCACCGCGCCGCCGCCGAACAGAATCTGGCGGCGCACCTGCTGCTCGCTCAGCTCGCCGATGGTCGGCGCCTGCGCCCCGCCGCAGATGAGGAAATACTTGGCTCGTTTCAGCACCACGCCCATCTGGTGGAGGTGGTCGCGGGTGAGGGCGGCGAAGCGGCGGCCGGCCACGATGCGCTTGGCCGAGCGGGTGCCCACGCCGGGAATTCGCAGGATCATTTCGTAGTCGGCCGTATTCACATCCACCGGAAATACGTGGCGATTGCGCAGCGCCCAGGCGAGTTTGGGATCAATCTCCAGATCGAGGTGCGGGTGCGCGGGATCGAGGATTTCATCAGCCTGAAAACCGTAGAAACGCATCAGCCAGTCGGTCTGGTACAAGCGATGCTCGCGGATGACGGGCGGCTGCGTGAGCTGCGGCAGGCGCGCATCGTCGGTCACGGGAATGTAGCCGGAATAGTACACGCGCTTCAGCCCGTAGCCCTGGTAAAGACTGTCGGAGAGCTGGATAATCTGCAGGTCCGTTTCGCCGCTGGCGCCCACAATCAGCTGAGTGCTCTGCCCGGCGGTGGCGAAGGCGGGCACTTTTTTGAAGAGCGCCTTTTCTTCTTTATGCTGAATGATGCCGTCCCGTATCTGGCCCATCGGCGTCAGGATTTCGGCGTAATTCTTCTCCGGCGCCAACGTTTGCAGGGCCAGCTCGGAGGGCAGCTCGATGTTCACGCTGAGGCGGTCGGCGTACAGACCGGCTTCCTGAATCAGCTCCGGCGACGCGCCGGGAATGGTCTTGACGTGGATGTAGCCATTGAAATGATGCTCGGTCCGCAGCTTTTTCACAATGCGCACCAGCCGCTCCATGGTGTAGTCGGGGCTGGAAAAAATACCGGAGCTCAGAAACAGCCCTTCAATGTAGTTGCGGCGGTAAAAATTAATGGTCAGGTCCACTACTTCGTTCACCGTGAAAGCGGCGCGCTTCACGTCGTTGGAGCGGCGCGAAACGCAGTAGGCGCAGTCGAAAATGCAGTGGTTGGTGAGCAGAATCTTCAGCAGGCTCACGCAGCGGCCGTCCTCGGTGTAGCTGTGGCAGATGCCCATACCTTCGGCATTGCCCAGGCCCTTCTGCTCATTTTTACGTTTGCCCCCGCTGCTGCTGCACGATACATCGTACTTGGCCGCGTCAGCTAATATACTTAGTTTCTCCTGAATGCGCTCGTTCATGCGAAGGGGCTGGTTTCGGGCTTAAAAGTAATGAATAACTACCATATAGGCACGGGATACCAAGCTAATTTGTTTGGTAATAGTTTCGTTAGCAAGAAAAATAAATTTGGGCAGCCCGGCCGGCCTTTCGGACCGGGCCGGGCTGCCCGGGCAAACTGGCCCGGCTCGATTCCGTAATTTGCGGTGTTGGGCCCTGGTATGCGTTTTCAAAGTTCCTTCCTGCTGATGGTGGTGCTGCTCGGCTGGCTGGTCGGGCCGGCGGGGGCGCAGACGTTTGATCCGCGCTCGGCCATTCCGCCCGACTCCCTGCACGCGAGCAAGGAAATCCTGCCGCACCGGGCCGACTCCCTGCGCCAGCGCTTCGATGAGGAACGCATGCTCAACCGCCTGCAAGCCTACACCCGGCGCAAAACTATTGCCGGCCGGGCGGCCTCGGCGCTGTTCAATTTCACCAAGCGCCAGCAGGAGCAAGCCGGCCTCGACGCCGTGCTGCTGAACCGGCAGTTCGACCGCCACAACTTCAAGATCGTGCGCCGCATCGACATCCGGACATTGGACGCCTTCGGCTACAGCCTGACCGATTCGACCAGGGTACCGCGCACTTTCCTGGAGAAATCCGGCAATGCCCTGCATCTCAAAACCTCGCGCGGGCGGGTGCGGCAGGTACTGCTGTTTCGGCCCGGCCAGGCGCTGGAGCCCCAGGCCCTGGCCGAATCGGAGCGCCTGCTGCGCCAGACGCCCGAGATTCTGGACGCCCGCGTGCTGGTGAACGAAGCGACCAGCACCCGCGACAGCGTGGATATTACCGTGGTCACGACCGACGTATTCAGCATCACGGCGGGCTACGAGCTGGGCACGGCCACCTCGGGGCTGATCACACTGGGCGATGAAAACTTCCTCGGCCTGGGCCACCAGCTCGCCAATTCCTACCGCTACGGGCGGGACCTGAGCCCCAACGGCAACGATATTCCCCAACAGTGGGCCTACGAAGGCAGCTACACGGCCCCGTTCCGCAATTTTATCTACGCCCAAGCCCGCTACCGCAACGAATACAACTATCGCTCGGGCGGGGTCTCGCTGCAGCGCGATTTTTATTCGCCCAGTGCCCGCTACGCCGGCGCCCTGAATATCAATACCTTCGACCAGGACGTCGCCCTGGTTGCGCCCCCGGCGGGACAGCCTTACATCTACTATCCGCTCCGCTATTCGGTGCAGGATGCCTGGGTGGGCCGGGCCCTGCGCCTGCGCTCCTATGATCTGGGCTACGAAAATCCCGGCCGCATCATTGTCTCGGGCCGGATTCTGAACACGACCTACCGCACCACACCCCAACCGGACGCCAGTACCGGGCAGGTAGCGCCCGACTACCACAACGGCACGCTGCTACTAGGCACGGTGGGCTACTCCGTGCGCCGCTACTATAAGGACCGCTACCTCTTCGGCTTCGGCCGCACCGAGGACGTGCCAACCGGCACCTTGCTCAGCTTCACGGCCGGCTACGATATGAACAACGTGGTGCCCCGCCGCTACCTCGATATCCGGCTGGCGGCGGCGGGCTTCAGCACGCGCAGCGGTTACTTATACGGCGCCGTGGATCTGGGCTCGTACCAGCTTTTGGGCGGGGACCGCCACTGGGAACAGGGCCTGCTGTCTACCGAATTCACCTCCTTCACCAAGCTCTACCACCTCGGCAACTGGCAGTACCGGCATTTTCTCAGCAGCAAAGGCACCGTGGGCCTGAACCGCCGGCCGGGCGAACTCTTGCAGGGCATCACCAACGAGCGGGGATTGCGCGGCTTTTCGCCGGACCAGCCCATTCTAGCCACCAGCCGCTTCGTAGTCAATTACGAAACCACGCTTTTTACGCCACTTTCGCTACTAGGCTTCCGGCTGGCGGGCCTGGCCTTTGCCGATGCGGCCTGGGTGAGCGACCAGCCGCGCGGCGGCTCGCCCTTCGGCGGGACGCCCTACACCGGCTTCGGGCTGGGCCTCCGCTTTCGCAATGAGTACACGGCCCTGCGCACTTTTCAGCTCCTGCTCGGCTACTACCCGCGCGGCCTAACGGCGGCCAATGGCGTGCGCATGTTCGAATCAGCCCGCGAAACTGTGCGGTTTACCGATTTTGGCCTGGGATCGCCGGGCACCGGCCAGTATCAATAGACGATACCGGATAACCAACTAAGGAATTGAATTAAAGGATATTGGAATGGTACAGGCCACCCGCACGGGCTGGCCATTGACGCGACCCGGTTCCCAAAGCGGCATGAGCCACACCAGCCGCAGGGCCTCGTCGTTGAGCCCGTTGCCCGGACCCCGCACTACATGGGCATCCTGCACCCGACCCTGCGCGCTGAGAATGAAGCTGACGTAGACCCGGCCCGAAATGCGGCGTTGCAGCGCCTGCTCGGGGTAACGAATAAACTTATTCAGGTATGCGGCAAAGGCTTTGTCGCCGCCCACAAACTGGGGGCGCACCTCGGGGTTGATGTACACCGAATCGGGCTGCACGGCCCCGACAGCCGCCGGCGGATTTGGCTGCGTCGAAGCCGAAAGTCCGGCCTGGGCCCGGGCCGGACCAGCGGCCAGCAAACCCAGCGTAGTGATAAACAAAACGGAACGTAGCGAGTAGGTCACGTTGGGAGGGAATAAATTATTTATAGCAGATAAATAGCACTGATCACCTTGAATCAGTAACGAAATAAAGATACGACAGGTTTTTATAAATTGTCTTTTCTTCAGAACATAATTCTTGGCGACAATCCCTCTATGGCAAATCCCAGGCCATCTTTAAAACCGGATATTTTACCCGCCAATGCTAATCAGCTTTATTACTAACTAATTAACCCATGTTATAGAGCAAATTAGCAGACCCTTTCAGGCGGTGAATCAGTTAATGCTTTTCTTTTAATTTATTTAATAATTTCAAGAATGAAAATCGAATGAATAAAAAGTGCGGCCCAAATCATTATCTTTACATCGTTTATCGACGATTAACGAAATATTTATTTAATGGCAGCCCACAAACGCGAACAGTTCACCCCGGCTGAACAACAAATTGCCCTCATCGCTAAGGCCCTGGGGCACCCGGCGCGGGTCGCCATCCTGCGGCTGCTGGCCCAGCGCCAGTCGTGCGTGTGCGGCGAGCTGGTCCTGGAGCTCCCAATTTCCCAGAGCACCGTTTCGCAGCACCTCAAGGAGCTGAAAGCCGCGGGGCTGGTGCAGGGCGAGGTCGATGGCCCACGGGTGTGCTACTGCCTCGACCCGGCCGGCTGGGAGCAGGCCCGGCTGCTGCTGAATGACCTGCTGACGGCTATGGTACCGCCGACCGGCTGTGCCTGCTGAGAATCGTCACGCCCTGCTTTTATTTCCCTCATTTCCCCTTCACCGCCATGGAATCTGCTGTTTTCCCCCGGATGCACATCTCGCTGTATGTCTCCGATCTGACCGCGACGGTCAACTTTTACACCGCTTTTTTCGGGCAGCCAGCCGCTAAGCTCAAGCGCGGCTACGCCAAATACGTGCTGGACCGGCCTTCACTCATTATCTCCTTTGTGGAAAATCCCGAGCGGGTCCAGAGCCATTTTGGTCACCTTGGCTTCCAGGTCGAGACGGTGGAAGAGCTCGATGAGCGACTGACCGTGGCCCGCAAAGCCGGCCTGGTGAGCCGCGAGGAAATGGGCACCAGCTGCTGCTACGCCAAGCAGGACAAATTCTGGGTCAACGACCCCGATGGAGTGGAATGGGAAGTGTACTATTTCCATGCCGATGCTGAGTTCAACGACCCGCGCTACCAGGAGGAATATGACGCGGGCAGCAACAGCCAGTGCTGCATTGCCCCGGCGGCCCAGGCAACGCCCGTGGCCGAAAATACCCTGAACACCCCGCATATGGCTTTTACGCTGGTTGAAACGACGGCGGTCACGGCCGCCGCCTGTGTGCCCGGCGGCGGGTGCTGCTAGTCTTCATCCCCTAAAGTAGATTATCATGACAATTGCCTTTTTCTCCGATGTGCACGGCAATTTGCCAGCCCTCCAGGCCGTGTTGGCGGATATGGACCAGCGCCGGCCCGATATGATTTTCTGCCTGGGCGACCTGGTCGGCTACGCGCCCTGGCCCAACGAAGTGGTGAACGAGGTGAGGCGGCGCGGCATCCCGACCCTGGCCGGCAACTACGACCAGGGCATCGGGCTGGCATCCGACAACTGCGGGTGCGCCTACAAAACCGACGTGGAAAAAGGGCTCGGCGCCCAGAGCATCGCCTACACCAACGCGGTGATCCACGACGACGAGCGCCGCTACCTGCGCCTGCTGCCCAAGCACTTACGGGTTGATTTTCAGGACGAACCCACCACCCTGAGCCTGCTCATGGTCCACGGCTCGCCGCGCAAAATCAACGAATACCTGTTCGAGGACCGCCCGGAGAAGAGTTTCCTGCGGGTGCTGGAAGAGGCGACGGCCGATGTGCTTCTATTCGGCCACACTCACAAGCCTTATCACCGCAGCTTCGCCTACGAGCAGGCCGGGGAAACCCGCTACCGGCACGCCCTCAATATCGGTTCGGTGGGCAAGCCCAAAGACGGCGATCCGCGCGCGGCCTACCAGCTGCTGCATCTGGACGAAAAAACCCGGCTGACCGATCCCACCAGTGTGCGCTCGGAGCTGGTGCGGGTAGCCTACGACGTGGAAAGGGCCGCGCAGGCGGTCGAGGCCTCGCCGCTGCCCAACGAGTACGCCGACATGCTCCGCAAAGCCTATTAACCGGGATTAACGATGACCATTCAACGACTTACTGAAGCCCATTGGCCGACGGTAAAGGCCATCTATGAAGCTGGTATTGCGACTGGTAATGCCACGTTTGAAACGCAGGCGCCGCCCTGGGAAGCCTGGGATAAAGCTCACCTGGACCATAGCCGGCTGGTGGCGGTAGACGACGCCGGCCCGGTGCTGGGCTGGGCCGCCCTCTCCCCAATTTCGGGGCGCTGCGTGTACGGCGGGGTGGCGGAAATCAGCATCTACATCGGGGCGGAGGCGCGGGGCCGGGGCGTGGGCCAGCAGCTGCTGCAGGCGCTCATCGGAGCGTCCGAAGCCAATGGTATCTGGACGCTGCAGGCGGGCACTTTTCAGGAAAATACGGCCAGCATCGGCCTGCACGCGCAAGCCGGATTCCGAATTATCGGGCACCGGGAACGAATCGGCCAGCACCACGGCGTGTGGCGCAATACGGTGCTGATGGAACGGCGCAGCCCGACCGTCGGCCTCATTTGATTTTTAACTTACTCATGACAACTCTTCACCAATCTCTACCCGCCGCGCCGGCTCCGGCCGCGCTGGCGCAAAAGAAACTATCCGGCCTGGACCGGGGCCTGACCCTGTGGATTTTTCTGGCCATGGCCCTCGGCATTGGCCTGGGCTACTTTGTGCCCGGCATCAACCGGGCCGTAAACTACTTTTCGGTGGGCGCGATGAACGTGCCGCTGGCCATCGGCCTCGTGCTGATGATGTACCCGCCGCTGGCGAAAGTGAAGTACGAGCAGCTGCCCAGGGTTTTTAAGAACACGCGCATCATCGGCCTCTCGTTGTTTTTGAACTGGATTGTGGGGCCTTTGCTGATGTTTTTTCTCGCCATCTGGCTCCTGCCGGACAAGCCGGAATACATGATGGGGCTGATTCTCATTGGCATTGCCCGCTGCATAGCCATGGTGCTGGTCTGGAACGAGCTGGCCGATGGCAGCCGCGAGTACGCCGCCGGCCTGGTGGCGCTCAATTCCATCTTTCAGGTGCTGTTCTACAGTGTGTTGGCCTGGCTGTTTATCACCGTGCTGCCGCCCTACTTCGGGCTGAAAGGCTACGCGGTCAATATCGGAATCGGCGACATTTCCCGGAGCGTGTTCATTTACCTGGGCATTCCGTTCGCGGCGGGCTTCCTCTCGCGGCTGGTACTGCGCCGGCTGAAGGGCGATGACTGGTACGAGCGGGTTTTCATTCCTGCCATCAGTCCCATCACGCTCGTGGCGCTGCTGCTGACCATCGTGGTAATGTTCAGTTTGAAAGGGGCGCTCATCGTCCGCATTCCGCTGGATGTGTTGCGCATTGCCCTGCCGCTGGGGCTGTATTTCGGTATTATGTTCGTCATCAGCTTCGCGGCCGGCAAGTACCTGGGGGCTGGTTACGCCGAGAATGCTTCCATTGCCTTCACGGCCACGGGCAACAACTTTGAGCTGGCCATTGCCGTGGCCATCGGGGTGTTTGGGTTGAATTCGGGGCAGGCCTTCGCCGGGGTGATCGGACCGCTGATTGAGGTGCCGGCGCTGATTGCGCTGGTCAACGTGGCGTTTTGGTTTCGGCGCCGCTGGTACGGGGGCGCGTCGTAACCGGGTTTGCCCCGACCTTTGCGCCTTAGTACATTCCTTGTCTCTTAACCTCCCTCCCATGCAACTCGGCGATTACAACGACCTGGAAGTAGCCCGCGAAGTCGATTTCGGCCTCTACCTCACCTCCGACGACGGCGACTTGCTACTGCCCGAAAAGTACGTGCCCGTGGGTACCCGCGTGGGCGACGTACTCCGCGTATTCGTCTACCGCGATTCGGAAGACCGCCTCATTGCCACCACCTTACGACCGCTGGCGCTGGTCAATTCCTTCGCCGCTCTCACCGTGCGCGACCACGGTCCGGCCGGCGCCTTCCTCGAATGGGGCCTTGAAAAAGATCTGCTGCTCCCCTTCCGCAACCAGCGCCGTGACCTACGCATCGGCGAGCGGGTGCTGGTGTACGTGTACCTCGACGAGGAAAGCGACCGGCTCGTGGCATCGACTAAATGGAAGCAGTTCCTGAGCGACGAACCCTTCGCAGGCACGCCCGGCGATCCGGTGCGCCTGCTCGTGGCCGACGAAACCGAGCTGGGCTACCCCGTCATCGTCAACGGGGCGCACCAGGGGCTGCTTTTTCACAACGAAGTGTTCCGGCCCCTGCGCCTGGGCGAGTCGCTGCCCGGCTTCCTGCGCCTGGTGCGCGACGACGGCAAGCTCGACGTACGCCTGCAGCGCGAGGGCTACGGCGAGGTGGAAGGCGCCAGCGCCATCCTGCTCACCGCCCTCAAGGCCGCCAACGGCCGCCTGCCCCTGGGCGACAAAAGCCTGGCCGAGGACGTCTACCGCCGCGTGGGCATGAGCAAGAAAATCTTCAAAAAAGCCCTCGGCGCCTTGTTCAAGCAAGGACTGGTCGAGTTAGAGCCGGAAGAAACCCGGCTGAAAGCCTAAACCAAAAATATCCCCTCCTTTACCAAAAGGAGGGGATATTTTTATATTGCTTAACCCTAATTGAAGGCTGATTAGTCGGCTCTTTTGAGCCGGGCTTCAACTCCACGGCGGTTTAGTCGTTCAACGATTCGACTGCTTTAATTCCTGCTTTATATTCGCCCGCTATGCGCAAAACCGCTTTACTCGCCGGGGCCACCGGGCTCATCGGTTCGCACCTGTTGCCGCTGCTGCTGGCATCGGAGCGTTATGCCAAGGTGATCGTAGTGGGAAGGCGGGCTTTAACCCTGACGCACCCCAAGCTGACGCAGGTCGTGACCGACTTCGACGACCTGACCGACGTGCGCCGGCAGCTCATTGCCGACGACGTGTTTTGCTGCCTGGGCACCACCATGCGGCAGGCCGGCTCCCGGGCGGCTTTCTACCGGGTCGATTACCTGTACGTGGTGACACTGGCAGCACTCACAGCCAGTAACTTCGCCGCGCAGTTTCTGGTCGTTTCCACCCTGGGGGCCGATGCCGGATCGCGGATTTACTACAGCAGAGTGAAGGGCGAAATGGAAGCGGCTGTGCGCCAGCCGCCCTTTCGGGCCATCCACCTGTTCCGGCCCTCGCTGCTGCTGGGCCAGCGCGCCCATCCCCGCCTGGCCGAGCGGCTGAGCGCGGCCGTACTCGCCGCTTTCGGCCCGCTGCTGCGCGGGCCGCTGCTAAAGTACCGGCCGGTGGCCGCCGCCGTCGTCGCCACCGCCATGCTCCGGGCGGCCGAAGACGACGGCGGTGGCATCCGCATTCACGAATCGCCGGCGCTGGCGAGGCTTAAAGCCGGAAATTAACCGAGAGAATAGCCCGGTTTTCGTAGTCGACCAGATCGGGCTTGTAGTTGGCGGGCAAGGGCTGGTCGGCGTAGCCCGAGGGCGAGGTGGTGCCGCCGGGACCGGCGAAATACGGCACATCGGCCGTGCGGTGCAGGTACTCGAACCGGAAAGTGACGAAGTCCGAAGGCATGATGTCGAACGTGATGGTTACTTCCTTGGCCGTCAGCTTGCTGGCGTCGGTATTGGTGAAGCCCACCACCGATGGGCTGAAGCTGAGGTAGCGGGAAGGGTTTTTCACGAAGCCAACCCGCGTGGTCAGCGCCATCTTATTCTTATTGAACCAGAGCCGGTTGGCCAGTGACGAGCCCACCATGTAGTTGTTGCTCGCGCTCACATTGTCGCCGCTCTGGAAGCCGTAGTGGTTATTGAGGCTGAAAGCAGCCTGCGTAATGCCGCGCAGCGGCCCGGCTTTGTCCTTGTGGTAGTAGCGGGCCACGATGGAGTTATCGTGGTGAAAACGGATGACATTGGGGTAAGCGGCCCGGCCCACCGAGAAACGGGAAGTATCGGGGCGCGAGTCGTTGCCGTAGTAGAAATTGGCCACCAGCTGCAGATTTTCGTTGGGCCGGTAATAGTTGGAATTACCAAAGCCCGGCTGCCGGTTGTACGAATTATAGGTCTGCCAGCCGTTGAGCATCCACACCTCGGTACGGAAGTTTTTGGCGGGATAAAACTGCACCCGCGCCCCCTGGAAGTAGAAGGGCGTGAAGTCGCACACCAGCGAGCGCTGGTAGTTCCAGTTTTCCTGCATCACGTAGCTTTCCAGACCGATGTAGCTCATGAAAATACCTAGCTCCACGTTCAGGCCGTAGGCCACGTTGAAGTGGTAGCCGGCGGCGGCTTCGCGAATGAATTTCAGGTTGCCGGTGCCCGTATTGCGCCCGCGCAGCACCGAGCCGTCGGCTTCCTGAATCACGTGCAGCATCGAGCCGGTTTGCAGCCAGAGGCGGCCGATGACGTTTTTGTAGTTCGACTCGATGCCGATGGAAGCCAGAGCCAGGGAAAACTCTTGGGCCCGGCCCGTGACCGCCGAAATGGTCTGGGTGTGATCCAGCGGCCGGGCGAAGTTGTAGTTGAAATAGCCGTCGAGCAGCGCTGTGCCGGTCAGGATCGTTTCGCCGTCCTTGTCCTTAAGCACCAGCGGAAAATTGCTCTGCCGATTCTGGCCGTTCACCCACGTCAGGTCCAGGCCGTCGAAGGGGATTTTGGCCGTGGCCGAATCGGCTTTGGCAGCTGGTTTGGGCGCCGCGACCGGGGCCGGAGTTTGCGCCCATGCCGAGCGACCGAGCATCAGGAGCAACAACACAAGGGAGAAGTGTTTCATAAGCAATTCCGCAGTCAACTTTATTAGTCCGACCAGTTGCAAAGCGCCAACCGGTCAAAAGCGCACAATCACATCCATGGCCGCCGTGAACTGGTCTTTTTTCAGGCCATTGTCATAAGGAGTTGCGCCGGCGGCGTAGGCCCGCTCGTAGCGTAGTTCGGGCCGCAGGCTCACCAGCTCGTTGAAGTGGCGCACCACGCCGATCGTATGACTCGAATATGTGGTGGCAAAGCCCGTGCGGTTGCCCTGCGGATCGACTAGCAAATCGTTGCGGACCGATATGTAATCCCGGGCCGAGAGCTGTACCTGAAAGTAGTTGACCGCGCCCACCGCGTAGGACAGGCCCGGCGAGAACGCCCCCGGTCCGGTGTTGAGGTAGTAACGGTGGGGCGGACCATCGATCACGGTGCCGCCGATCAGGGCATTGTACTGCCACATGTAGTAGCCCTCGGTCATGGTGTGCACGGTGGGACTGAAGCGGTGGCCCCAGGTGGCGACGGCCATCTGCAGGTTGTCGTGGTTGTGGCTGAACTGCCCGCTGCCGATGGAATTGAGGCCCGCGTACACGGAGTTGTTGTTGCTGCGCGACACGTAGCGGAACATGGCCAGCCCGTTGAGGTGGGCCGACTCGTCCCAGGGCGCCACGTCGTTGCCGCCGTGCAGGCCCAGCTCAATCTGCCAGTAGGCATTGAGCCGAATGGTCGCCTGCGCCCCGCTGAAGGTGTAGGGATCGACCGTGAACATGAGCGAGTGCGAATAGAGGTAGTTGTCCGGCGCCCACTGCCCTTCGATGTCGGCCGGCGAGATGAAGCGGCCCACTTTCAGCAGCATTCCCTGGGCAACTTTGGGCAGGTACAACAGCGCGTACGTCTGCGTGGGATCATAGCCGTAGAGGTGATTATCGCGCAGGAGCTGATTGCTGACGATGCCCTTGGCAATGGTGTAGCGGTAGTCGGTGCCGTAGATATTATCCACCAGAAAGCCCCAGTCGATATGATCGGTTTGCACGGTGTTGGGCTGGCGCTCCACGCGCAGAATCAGCTGATCGAGCACGATCTGGTTGGGTACCAGGCTGTAGGAAGTCGGCGCGTTGGAATCGTGCGAGGTGCTGAGATTGCCGCCAATGCTGGCCCAGCCGTAGATTTTGACGCGGCTTTTCCGTTTAGCCAGGCCCAGGGCTTTATATAAGGGATAATCCGGCGCTTCGCTCGGAATGCCAATGACCGGCGCCCCGTCCCATTCCGAACCCGGAAAAGGCGAACCCAGCGGCGAAGGCAGGCTCCGGCCGTTGGAGCCGTCGATGGTGGGCAGGCCCGTGGGCGCGGGCGGGGGCGCGATCACCCCCGGAGTCGGGGCAGTTTGCTGGGCCAGCGCCAGCGTGGTAGTTAAGCCCAGCACCACGAACGGGCCGGCCAGAAGAGAGAAACAAAAATTCATGAGCGCAGAAAGAATAAAAACAGTTTTGCAGCAGACCCACCCAGGCAGACGCGATAAGCCCCCGCCGCGAACTGCGGCGCCCTAACCTGGCAACAGCCAGCCCAGCGATAACTCCGGAGGGGATCGACTTTTTTCGGAAAGAATTAGCTGCCGTCCTGTGTAAAGAACCGGTGAAAAGAACAGGGAAAAATTAATTGCATTACAAATGATAATTATCACATAATGTAAATATAGACCATTAATGCTGCATTACGTGCAGTAAATCAATGCCTTTGGCACCAATTCGGCAACTTTAATTTTCAAACCCATTTATCAATCGATTGCGCCGCAACAATTCCACCCGATGGAATCAGCCGTCCCCGGCGCCGGACTAAAAGAGCCGGTTCAGCCTTGTCCACATTGCCCGGGCCCGAGTCGGCCGCCGATGGCCCGGAGTCACCTCTTCTGCCGGGTAAGGGCGAGCCCTTGATTAGAAAAGAAGGAGCAATCCTCCGAAGAACCTGCTTTGCGGGCCCGCGGTTACAAAGCTAAAATTCTATTCTACTGCTCTTCATCCCAATAATTATCCTAAATTCTTGTAACCAAAATGGGGTTGGTAGTCGTAAATGGGGCTGCAACGCAAAAACGTAGCTCTTCCTTCCGATCCTTCCTTTCCACATTTCCAATCTTATACCATGAGAACCACCAAAATTATCCTCGCCGCTCTGTTGACCCTGGGGCTGAGCAGCGCCGCTTTCGCCCAAACTGGCACGACTACCGGCACCACTTCGGGCATGGGCACCAGCACGAGCGGCACGATGGGCACGACTTCGGGCTCGAGCACCAGCGGCACGACCACCAGCGGCACGATGGGCACGACTTCGGGCACCAGCACGAGCGGTTCGATGGGCACGACCTCGGGCACCAGCACGAGCGGTTCGATGGGCACGACCTCGGGCATGAGCACGAGCGGTTCGATGGGTACTACCAGCGGCACCACGTCGGGTCGGGGAAAGACCATGGGCACCCACAAAAAAACCAAGACCAAAGTGGCCCATGGCAAAGCCAAAATGAAAACTGCCCCGATGAAATAAGTAATTTCGCCGGTCGCAATCTCAAGTTGTCGCCAAACAAAAAATCCCGTCCAATTCAGTTGGGCGGGATTCTTTGTTTGGCGACAGCCAGGACGAACGATGCTACTTTGTGCTTTTCCCGGCGTGCGCCAGCAGGTCACCGCCGTGCCGCCGCAGAAGATCCGCCAGCTCCACGAGGGGTTTTTTCAGCTCGTCGGAGGCTTGCTCGCTGGCCTGCCCGGTCTGCTCGCCGAGCATGGTGAGGGAATTACCGATGGCGGTGGCACTCAGGGCGCCGCTGCTCAGCAGCGATTGCAGGTTACCGATTTCGCGGGCAATATCCTGCAGGCCGGGCTGGCCACTTTGCAGAAACTGCTGCTGCCAGGTTTCGGTGTTGTCCATGGCGGAACCCAGGGGCAGGCTGGTGAGGCCATTTTTGAGGGCGCTGACAGTGGCGTGAAGATGATCGAATGGCATTTTGGGGGACGATTAAGTGGAGAACGCAACGGGCTGACGGGGTGGGTTTGGGCGGCGGTTTGGGCCGGGATCAGCCACGCGGCGCGGCGGGCCCGCCAGAACCGGCGCTGTTGCCTTCCGGCTTACGCGTGGAGCTGGCCGGAGGTTGATGGCGGGCGGGTTTAGGGTTGGTAGCCGCGGTTATCCAGAAAAGCCTTGTTGTACTGGGCGCGGACTTTGCGGGCTTTTTCGGCCTTCACCTCGGCTTCGAGCTTCTCGAGTTTACGGCGCTGCTTGCCTTCGCGGGAAAACTGATCGTAGAGCAGGCTCACCGGGCTGGCAATGGTCGGGATGGGCGCCTTGGGCGCGGTAGAATCCACGGCAAAGAGCGGCTTGGGCCTGGGCGGCCGCTTCACACCGCTGACCACCGGCGGCCGGGGCCGCTTCATGTTCCGCAGCGCCCGGTTGATGATGGCGCGGTCGGGCCGGTCGCCGTTGACCTGCACTTCGCTCAGGCGAACACTATCGCGCACCAGCTGGATGCGCACCACGAGCTGCGACAGCCCCGTGCCCCCGAGCGTCAAACGTTGCGCTTTAAAGCCGAGCGCCCGAAACAAAATGGTATCGGTTGCCAGGGCATCAATGGAAAAGTCCCCGGTGGCATTAGTGGTCAGGCCGCGGCGCGTGCGCTGCACCTGCACCGTGGCCCCGACTACCGGGCGGCGCGAGTCGGCGGCCAGCACGCTGCCGCTCACCCGCACCGGGCCGGACTGGGCGTGCGCGGAACCAGCCAACAGCCAGAAAGCGATCAACGTACTCAGCCCAAGGCTCAGCTTTGCCCAACTGGCACTTGCACAGGGTACTCCTTCAGAAACCATCAATCAATTAAACACAAGGCAGGGGCAAAGTTGCAACCCAATGAGCCAAAAAAAGCCCACACCGTTGCAGATGTGAGCTTTTCGGCGACGGTTTGGCCGTTTGCATCGACCAAGGCCTTAGTTTTTTACTTTGTTCCCGTCGGCATCTTTAATTTTAATCTTGCCGTTTTCTTTCACTTTGATTTTGCTGCCGTCGGCGGCTTTGGCTTTCATTTTGGAAGCGTCTACTTCCTCGGTGCCGGCGCTGGCGGTGCCCGCCGGGTTGGCGGCGGCGGTTGGGGTGGCCGGCGCCACGGAGCTGCTCGAATCAGCCGACGCCATGGCGGCGTTATTATCCAGGTAGTTGCTGTCGTCGTAAATCGAGCGGCTCGACTCGTAGGCCTGGTACTGCGTGGGGTCAACAAAAATTACTTTGAACTCGGAATCGGTGGCGGCCGCGGCCTGGCGCAGAGCGACGGCCATGCCCGTGGTATCGGTGGCGTACTTGGTTTTCAGCTCGCTCATGCGCTTGGCGCGGTTCACGTACACGGTCCGGATTTTGGTTTTCGTGGCGGCGTCCGTGATTTTCATGTTGGCCACCATTTTATCGGCAATGCGCTGGGCGCGGGCTTCGATCACGGCTTCCGACTCGGGGGCGGTGGTGGTCGTGGTGGTCGTGGTCGTGGTGCCGTCGGCCGCGCCGGGAACCGTGACGGCGGTGGTTTTTTCCTGCGAGCAGGAGGCAAGCGACAGGGCCGCCGCACCGGCGAGAATGAACAGGGTGTTTTTCATGAAAAGAAGGATTAGCAGAACAACCAGAATTGGTTGGGGGCGCTTTACGGGATTGCGACGGCGGATGTTTCCCCGGCCGATGCTTTGATCCTTACTGATTTAAGCGCGCCGCAATTCAAAAACCGTTATTTCCGGCAGGAAACCCACCCGCCCCGGATAGCCCAGGTAGCCCAGGCCCACGTTGACGTACAGCTTCTGACGACCCTGCTCGTAGAGGCCGGCCCACTGCTTGTACACGTATCCGACCGGGCTCCATTTTAGTCCCGGCAGGTTCACGCCGAACTGCATGCCGTGGGTGTGGCCGCTGAGGGTAAGATCGATATCGGGATAATTCACCACTTCGGCCTCCCAGTGCGAGGGGTCGTGCGAGAGCAGGATCTTGAACGGGGCATCGCCGCTGGCGGCGTGGGCTTTGGGCAGGTTGCCGTGCTTGGGAAAGTTGGCGTGGCTGCTCCAGTTCTGCACGCCGATGATGGCGATTTTGTCGCTGCCCCGGGTGATGGTGTGGCTGGTGTCGTTGAGCAGCGTCCAGCCGATTTTGGCGTGGTTGCGCATCAGGCGCAGCAGGTTGGCCTGTTTTTCGGCGGGGCTGGCCCAGGGCACGTAGTCGCCGTAGTCGTGGTTGCCGAGACTGGAGAAAATGGGCAGCGCCGATCTAATCTGCGCCAGGGCAGGAATATGCGGTTCTACTTCGGTGGCGCGGTTATTCACCAGATCGCCGGTCATGAGCACGAGGTCGGCACCCTGCTTATTGATGAGCGCCACGGCCCGTCGCAGCGGCTCGGTGGAGTTGAAGCTGCCGGTGTGCAGGTCGGAGATCTGCAGCACTTTGAAGCCGTCGAAGGCGAGCGGCAGGTTGGGGAAATGCAGCGTCACGCGACGCACTTGGTAGTCGGTAGCGCCCTTCACCATGCCCCAGAGCAGGGCGAAAAACGGAATAGCGCCCAGCCCCAGCGCCAATTTGGCCATAAACTCGCTGCGCGGAATGGCGCTGCCAGTAGTGCCAGCGGGCTGCGTGGCCGCGCTCACGGCCCAGCGCACCAGCCGTGTGAGGTCTTCGAGCAGCAGCGGCAGGAGCAGAAACAGCTTGCCGGCCA
The DNA here is from genome assembly GCA_043780755.1 of Hymenobacter sp. GTDB lineage: Bacteria > Bacteroidota > Bacteroidia > Cytophagales > Hymenobacteraceae > Hymenobacter. The sequence goes on along the minus strand of JAYWCH010000094.1, from coordinate 14,447 downwards.
GCAGCAGCACGGGCAGACTCATGAGGTAGCTTTTGAGCACGATGTTGCCCGTTTGGCGGGTCGAGCCGGCCCAGAAGGCCAGGCCCCAGACCGTGAAGGTGAGCAGCCAGTAGCCGGCCGCCACCGCCCGCCGCCCATTGGGCGACAAATGCTGCGCCAGCGTCCGCGCCGCCTGGTAGCCGTACCATTCTGCCAGCAGCACTACGGCCAGCACTACTACTAATACCATCGGATTTCGCATAATCTCTAAATAAGCGGGATACAGCCGCAACAAGCGGCCTAACGGGGCGCCGGGTTTAATCGCCGGGCGGATTTTGCTTTTAAGCAGCCGGATTTCGCGGATACTGCATTTGCGCCGGCTTAAACAACGGCCGGCCCACTGCACAAAATTAATCGAACAAACCCGGTGGCCAGACCGCCCGGCTGCTATTTGCGGGCGTGTTCACCTGGCGGGGCCACGGTTTCAGCCTGAATGATTTCAACTTGCGCCCTTACATTTAGCGGGCATTGTACGCGCTACCCCGCCGAATGGAAACCCCGAATCCACACCCCGAACCGCCCGTTCTCACTCCTACTCCACCCTACGCCCCGCCCGGCGCGCTCAGCATCAAAAGCTGGGCCGAAGAAGACCGGCCCCGCGAAAAGCTCCTGGTCCAGGGCCGCACGGCCCTGACCGATGCCGAGCTGGTCGCCATCCTGATCGGGTCGGGCACCGTGAAGCTCTCGGCCGTGGACGTGGCCAAACGCATACTGCTGGGCGTCGGCCACGACCTCAATGCCCTGGCCCGGGAGAGCGTGAAGCAGCTCTGCCGCCACCCCGGCATCGGCGAAGCCAAGGCCATTGCCGTGGTGGCCGCCCTCGAGCTAGGCCGCCGCCGCCGCGAAGCCGAGACCGCCCCGCGCACGACTATCACCTGCTCGCGGGATATTTACCAGCTCATCCGGCCGCACCTGATGGACCTGCCGCACGAAGAATTCTGGGTCATTCTCCTGAACCGGGCCAACGTGGTGATGCGCAAAACCGCCATCAGCCGGGGCGGCGTGGCCGGCACGGTGGCCGACCCGAAAATGATTTTCAAAGAAGCGCTGGAACAATTAGCCAGCGGCATCATTCTGGTCCACAACCACCCCAGCGGCAACCGCAACCCAAGCGCGGCCGATATTCAACTGACCAAAAAACTGAAGGAAGCCGGCGGCTTCCTCGACCTGCCCATTCTCGACCATCTGATCTTTGCCGATCAGGGCTATTATAGCTTTGCCGATGAAGGAATGTTGTAATGCTTTACCCAACAGGCTGGTTTTTGAACAGCAACGCTTTACGCCGTTCTAAATAATACCGTTCGTCATGCAGAGCGTAGCGAAGCATCTCGCGTGGACGAGTAATCAATATCATTGTAACGATTGATTTACTCGTCCACGCAAGATGCTTCGCTGCGCTCTGCATGACTCGTCGTTAATAGTAAGTGAGAAATAAGTCTGTTAATCATGATTAAAAAAATAGCCCTGGCCGTCGCGCTGATCGTCATTGTTCTGTATTCGCTGAATGACAGCAAGCCTAATCTGGGACCCTACGCGGCGAAGCTGAATAAATTCCGCAGCGATAAAAATCAGTCCTTCCGGCAGTCGCCGGAGTCGCCGCTGCCCGTGGCCCAAAAGGTTCTGTTCGACAGCCTGAAGTATTATCCCGCTGACCTAGCCTTTCTGGTCCACGCCGATATTTCCCGCAAGGATCATCCCGACACCACCATTATTCAGATGAGTGATAAGAAGGCGGAGAAGTATCTACACTGGGGCCTAGCCAAATTTAACATCGATAATCAGCCCCAGCAGCTGGTGCTTTACCTGAAAGCCAACGGCACGGATTCGACGCTGTTTATTCCCTTTACCGACACCAGCAACGGCCACGAAACCTACGGCGGCGGCCGCTACCTCGACCTGCCCCTGCCCAAAAGCAACGCCACCGACGTCACGCTGGATTTCAACCGCGCCTACAATCCGTTCTGCGCCTACAACAGCGCCTACAGCTGCCCGGTACCACCGGCCGACAACCGCCTGCCGATCGCCATTCCGGCGGGCGAAAAGTCGTTTCACGAATAGCGCGTGGAATCCGCGCCGCGCTGGCCGCGCCCACGGCGGCCGGGCCGGCTTCCCACTGGCTTGCCGGGGTTTGTACCTTTGCCGTTCGGCCCCGTCGGGCCTTTTGGCAACCGATTACTGACTCCCTCTCATGCGCATCTCCTTCGACTGGCTTAAAACCCTCATTCCTACCGACAAATCCGCCGCTGAAGTTGGCGCTCTGCTCACCGGCTCGGGCCTGGAGGTGGAAAGCCTGGAGGAATTGGAGAGCATTCCCGGCGGCCTGCGCGGCGTGGTGCTGGGCACCGTGCTCACCTGCGAGCGCCACCCCGACGCCGACAAGCTCAGCCTGACCACCGTGGACGTGGGCGACGGCACCCCGCGCCAGATCGTGTGCGGGGCCCCCAACGTGGCGGCCGGCCAGCGCGTGGTGGTGGCCCTGGAGGGCGCCATGCTCTACCCCGCGCAGGGCGAGCCGTTCAAAATCAAGAAAAGCAAAATTCGCGGGGCGGCTTCGGAAGGCATGATCTGCGCCGAGGATGAGATTGGCCTGGGCACTTCCCACGCCGGCATTATGGTGCTGGAAACGGCACTGCCCGCCGGCACGCCCGCCGCCGAGTACTTCGGCCTGGGCTCGGATACGGCGTTTGAGATTGGCCTCACGCCCAACCGGGCCGATGCGGCCTCGCACTACGGCGTGGCCCGCGAGCTGCGCGCCCTCCTGCGCCAGCCCTGCCACCTGCCGGACGTGAGCGCCTTCCGGGCGCCCGCCACGGCGGCGGCGGCGGCCACCATCGGCGTGACCATTGAGGATGCCACGGCGTGCCCGCGCTACGCCGGGCTGCTGCTCGATAACGTCCTCGTCGGCCCCTCGCCGGAGTGGCTCCAGCGGCGCCTGCGCAGCATCGGCCTCTCTCCCATCAACAACGTGGTGGACGTGACCAATTTCGTGCTTCACGAGCTGGGCCAGCCGCTGCACGCCTTCGATGCCGACCGCATCGCCGGGCACGGCATTCGGGTGAAGCGGGCCGAGGCCGGCGAGAAATTCGTGACCCTCGACGGCGTGGAGCGTGTGCTGAAAGCCGAAGACCTGGTGGTGGCCGATGCCCACGGGCACCCACTGGCGCTGGCCGGCGTGTTTGGCGGCAAGACTTCGGGCGTGAGTGAAACCACGACCCGGGTGTTTCTGGAAAGTGCCTACTTCGGTCCGGCCGCCGTGCGCCGCACCTCCCAAACCCACCAGCTGAAAACGGACGCTTCCTTCCGCTTCGAGCGCGGCACCGACCCCAACATGGTCCTTGTGGCGCTGCAACGGGCGGCTTTGCTGCTGCAGGAAGTGGCCGGCGCCACGGTAGCCGCGCCCGTCGTGGACGAGTACCCGACCGCCATCGGCGCCACGCCGGTGCGCCTGCGCCTGCCCCGCGTCGAGCTCCTAGTGGGGCAGTACATCGCACCCGAGCGCATCCGGCAGATTCTGACGGACCTGGAAATTGAGATCACCGCCGAGAATCTGGACGAGGGCGACCAGGCCACCTGGCTACTGGCCGTGCCGCCGCACAAAGTAGACGTGACCCGGGAAGCCGATGTGATCGAGGAGATTCTGCGGATTTACGGCTACAATAACGTGGCCTTGCGGCCGAATAATTCGGCTTCCTTTCTGGCCAAATTCCCGAATCCGGACCCGGAAGTAACGCGGGTGAAAATAGCCAGCCTGCTGAGTGGCCAGGGTTTTTCAGAGATTCTGACCAATTCACTGACCAATTCGCAGTACTTCGACAAAGAAGGCGAACCGCAGGAGTCGCTGGTACGGATCATGAATTACAACAGCATTGAGCTGAATGCCCTGCGGCCCACGCTGCTGCATTCGGGGCTGGAAATAATCCGCCACAACATCAACCGCCGCCAGCGGGATCTGAAGCTGTACGAATTCGGCAAAACTTACCACCAAACGCCGGAGGGCAAGTACAAGGAGCAGAATAAGCTGGTCATTTACCTGAGCGGCAACGCCACGGGCGAAACCTGGGAGCACAAGTCGGAGAAGGCGGCTTTTCACGATCTGGCCGGCGCGGTGCAGCAGGTACTGGCGGCCCTGGGCTTCGGCGGGGCGGCTTCGGCGCCGGTGCAGCATCCGTACCTGGCGGGCGGGCTGGCGCTGCTGCTGCACAATCAGCCGGTGGCGCAACTCGGCGCCGTGGCGGCTTCGCTGCTCAAGCGGCTCGACGTGACGCAGCCAGTCTGGTACGCCGAGCTGGACTGGGACGCGCTGACGCGCAAATACAAACCCACCCTGACGGCCCGCGAGCTGGCCAAATTCCCGGAAGTACGCCGCGACCTGAGCCTGGTAGTCGACGCCGCCGTGACCTTCGACCAGCTGCGGCAGATCGCCCAACGGACCGAGAAAAAGCTGCTGCAAAGCGTCAATGTATTCGACGTGTACGCCGGCGAAAATCTCGGTACGGGCAAGAAATCCTACTCCGTGAGCTTCACGCTGCAGGATTATACCCAAACGCTGAGCGAGCAGGCCATTGACCAGGTCATGCAGCGCCTGATTGCGCAGTTTGAGAAGCAGGCCGGCGCATTAATTCGCAAATAAATCCTGTTCCCTACCTTGCGGGCCGCAACGCCCGGACGGGCGCGGCCGGAACCACCTTTTCACAACCTCATTTTTCCTGCTTAAAATGAATTTCCGTCTACTGTCTACCCTCGGTCTGGCGCTGGTAACCACCGCCGGCCTGGCGCAGCAAAAACCAACATCGGCCGGCATAGCGCCGGTGGCTAAAACCGGGACTAAAACCGCTCCCATGACCAGTGCCAGCAGCACCCGGCTCGTCGAAAAGGTGACCCGCCAGCCCGGCCAGCTCGTCATTCCTTACGAAAAATACGTGCTGCCCAATGGCCTGACGCTCATCGTGTCGGAGGATCATTCGGACCCGCTGGTGCACGTCGACGTGACGTACCACGTGGGTTCGGCGCGGGAGCAGATTGGCAAGTCGGGCTTTGCGCACTTCTTCGAGCACATGATGTTTCAGGGTTCCGATCACGTTGGCGACCAGCAGCATTTCAAGCTCGTGACCGCCGCCGGGGGCACGCTCAACGGCTCGACCAACCAGGACCGCACCAACTATTTTGAAACCCTGCCCAGCAACCAGCTCGAAACCGGGCTCTGGCTGGAAGCCGACCGGATGGGCTTTCTGCTCGACGCCGTGTCGCAGAAGAAGTTTGAGATTCAGCGCTCGACTGTCAAAAACGAGCGGGGCCAGAACTACGACAACCGGCCCTACGGCCTGACCAGCGAGTACATCAGCAAGACGCTGTATCCTTACGGGCACCCGTATTCCTGGCTGACCATCGGCTACCTGGAAGACCTGGACCGCTCCAACGTGCAGGATCTGAAGAACTTCTTCCTGCGCTGGTACGGCCCGAACAACGCTACCCTGACCGTGGGCGGCGACGTGCAGCCGGCCCAGGTGGTGAAGCTGGTGGAGAAGTACTTCGGCCCCATCAAGCGCGGCCCGGCCGTGGCCAAAACCAAGCTGCCCACGCCTGTGCTCGCCGCCGACCGCTACGTGAGCTACCAGGACAACGTGCGCTTCCCCATGCTGCAAATAGTGTTTCCGACCGTGGCCCACGGCCACCCGGACGAGCTGCCGCTCGACGCGCTGGCCGAAATCATGGGCGGTGGCAAGAATTCGCTGCTCTACAAAAACCTGGTTAAGAACCAGAAAGCCGTGCAGGCCGTGGCCCAGCAGCAAAATTCGGAGCTCGGCGGCCTGTTTGCCTTCGTGGCCCTGCCCTTCCCCGGCAAAGGACTCGACAGCCTGGAAAACATCGTGCGCAGCACCATGACGGAGTTTGAAAAGCGCGGCGTGACCGATGAAGACCTGCAGCGCTTCAAGGCCCAGACCGAGGCGCAGCGGGTGAGCAGCCTGGCCAGCGTGCAGGGCAAAGTGAGCCAGCTCGCCGCCAACCAGACGTTCTTCAACAACCCCAACTACCTCACCGTCGAAACCCGGGAGCTGAACGCCCTGACCAAAGCCGACGTGCAGCGCGCCTACGACAAGTACCTGCGCGGCAAGCACGCCGTGATCCTGAGCGTGCTGCCCAAAACCGGGGGCGCCGTGGCCGCCAAACCCGATAATTTTACCATTGATAAAGCCAGCTACAAAGCGCCGAAGGACGAGTACAGCGGCCTGAGCTACGTAAAGGCCAAGGACAGCTTCGACCGCAGCAAGCAGCCGGCCGCCGGGGCCAATCCCGTCATTAAAGTACCCGCGCTCTACCGCGATGAATTCGCCAACGGCCTGAAAATCATCGGGACGCGCAACACGGAAATTCCGGCCGTGACCATGCTGCTCACTATTCGCGGCGGCCACCGCCTGGAGCAGACCAACCCTGCCAAGGCCGGCGTGGCCAGCCTCACGGCGGCGATGCTGAACGAAGGCTCGGTGAAATACACCGGCGAGCAGTTTTCGGCCGCGCTGGATAAGCTGGGCAGCACCGTGCAGGTATTTTCGGGCGATGACCGCACGACGGTATACGTGCAGAGTCTGACCAAGAACCTGCCCGCCACCCTGGCGCTGGTGGAGGAGCGGCTGCTGCATCCGCGTTTCGACCCGGCCGATTTCGACCGCGTCAAGAAGCAGACCCTGGAGCTGATTGCCAACCAGAACACCCAGCCGGTCGTGATTGCGGACAAAACCTACAACCGCCTGCTCTATGGCCCCGCCGACGTGATGAGCGTGCCCAGCAGCGGCACGGCCACCAGCGCCGCCAGCCTCACCCTCGACGACGTGAAGCAGTTCTACCAGCAGAACTACGCCCCGAACGTGAGCTTCCTGACCGTTGTCGGTGATGTGGACCAGAAAGATCTGACGCCCAAGCTCGCTTTTCTCAAGACCTGGGCGAAGAAAGACGTAACCCTACCGGCCGCTATGGCCGTGACCCAGCCCGACAAAACCCGCCTCTACTTCGTGAATAAGGACGGCGCGGCGCAGTCGGAAATCCGGGTCGGCTACCTGGCGCTGCCTTACGATGCGACCGGCCCCTACTACCGGGCGTACCTGGCCAACTACCTGCTGGGAGGCGCCTTCAATTCCCGCATCAACCTGAACCTGCGCGAGAATAAAGGCTACACTTACGGCGCTTTTAGCGGCTATCGCGGCACCAGCTACGTGGGACCATTCACGGCCCAGGCCGGTGTGCGGGCCGATGCCACCGCGCCCTCGGTGAAGGAGTTCATGAGCGAAATCACCAACTACTCCAACGGTATTTCGGATGAGGAGCTGCGCTTCGTGCAAACCTCGGTGGGCCAGAGCGACGCCCTGAAATACGAAACGGGGCAGCAGAAAGCCGCCTTCTTGAGCCGCATCGTGGAGTATAACCTGCCCACCACCTTTGTGGATGAGCAAAGCCAGATTCTGCAAAAACTAACCAAGGCGGACGTGCAGGCTTCGGCTAAGCAATATCTGCCGGCGGATAAAATGTACATCGTGGTGGTAGGCGACCGCAAACAGCTCCCCGCTGTGCAGGCCCTCGGCTACGAAGTGATAGAGCTGGACCTCGACGGCAACCGGGTGACGGCCGCCGCCGCCGCCGCTACGCCCGCCCCGGCCCAAATGGCCGCGCCAGCCGATGAAAAGATGAAAGCTAAAACCGACGAGGGTGGCAAGATAAAAGTCAAAACAAAAACAGGCAAATAAGCCCGGGGCGGAGTAGTCATAAAGGAGCGGGTCCCCGGTAAAGCGTAGCTTTCGGGGACCCGCTTTATCTTCACCCAAAATTTATCCGCCCGTGGCCTCTACTCAACAGCTTGCGCAACTCGACCGTCTGGAACGGCAGATTACCACCTTAGTGGCTGCCTATCAGCAATTGCGCGAGGAGCTGGCCGACGCGAACACCACCGTACAGCAGCTGCGCGGGGACGTGCGCGAACGGGACCGGCAGCTCAAGGAGCGACAAAACCAGGAAAATATTGTTAAACTTGTGCAAACTATAGCTGGAGAACCCACTCACGCCAACGAATTAAAGCTGCGCCTCAACGAATACATCCGCGAACTGGATAAGTGTCTTGCCTATTTAAGAGACTGATCGACTGACCTTCACCCCCACGCTGTAACTTCCGCCTTATGAGCGAATTAGCCATCAAAATTCGTATTGCTGACCGGGACTATCCCATGCGCGTTTCCGTGCAGGATGAGGAACGGTTGCGCCTGGCCGGACGGCTGCTGAGCGACAAGCTGCGCGAATTTCGGGAGGGCTACGGCATTCAGGACAAGCAGGACCTGCTGGCCATGATTGCGCTGGCCACCATGGCCGACCAATTGAAAGTAAGCAAGGAAAAGGATGGCACCGATGCGGCGCTAACCGAACGGCTGGCTCGTTTCGACGAGCTACTATCCGGCGTGGTGCTGGCGGGCTGATAAAGGCCGCCCAGTACCCCAATTCGTTGGCCCGGCAGGGGCGCGCGGTAATCGGCCGCCGCCTTCCTCCGGGCAAAATTGTTCCCCCCAGTTATGGTTTTTTCACCCATTCAAAAACCATAATCATATGTCATCTTTAGTATTATATAGTCTGCTGGCCGCCGTGGTCGCCCTCGTGGCGGGCATTGTGGTGGGCCGGCAGCTGGCCGGCAAAGCCCGACTGGATCACGAAGGCGAGGCCACGGCCCGCGCCCAGCAAATTCTGCGCGACGCCGAAGAGAAAGGCAACCGCCTGCGCGACGAGAAAATCAAGCAGGCCGATGAGCGGCTGGAGCAGTCGAAGAATAAGTTTAAGAGCATCCGCAACGAGTTTGACCAGGAGAGCCGCCGCCTCAAGCAGGCCCTGGACCAGGAACTGACCGAACGCCGTCAGGGCGTGGTAGATCAGGAGCAAAGCATTAAGCTGCTGACCGATACCACCCAGCGCCAACTCGAGCAGCTCCAGAAGAAAGAGCAGGAGCTGGAGCGCACCCGCGAGAAGATTCAGACCGAAAGCCAGCAGCTCCGCGAGAAGCTGGAAGGCCAGAACGAGAAACGCAGCCAGGCCCACGAAACGGCCATCGCCGACCTGCAGGCCAAAGAAAAAGAAGCCGACGAGCAGCTGCACGCCGTGCAGCGTCAACTAGAAACCATCGCCAACCTCACGGCCGCCGAAGCCCGCGAGCAGCTGGTGGAATCACTCAAGAACGAAGCCCAGATTCAGGCCAGCTCGTTCATCAAGGACACCGTGGCCCAGGCCAAGCTAACGGCCACCAAGGACGCCAAGAAGATTGTGCTGGAAACGATTCAGCGCACGGCTTCGGAGCACGCCATTGAGAACTGCGTGTCGATTTTCAACATTGAAAGCGACGACGTGAAGGGCAAGATTATCGGGCGCGAGGGCCGCAACATCCGGGCGCTGGAAGCGGCGACGGGCGTGGAAATCATCGTGGATGACACGCCGGAGGCCATCATCATCTCGGGCTTCGACCCGGTGCGCCGCGAAATCGCCCGCCTCTCGCTGCACCTGCTGGTGAAAGACGGCCGGATTCACCCCGCCCGCGTGGAGGAAATTGTGGCCAAAACCCGCAAGAATATTGAGGAAGAAATCATCGAGATCGGGGAGAAAACCATCATCGACCTCGGCATTCACGGCCTGCACCCGGAGCTGATTAAGATGGTGGGCCGGATGCGCTTCCGCTCGTCGTACGGTCAGAACCTGCTGCAGCACAGCCGCGAAGTAGCTAACCTCTGCGCCACCATGGCCGCCGAGATGGGCCTCGACGTGAAGAAAGCCAAGCGCGCCGGCCTGCTGCACGACATCGGCAAGGTGAGCGCCGAGGAGCCGGAGCTGCCCCACGCCATCCTGGGCATGGAAATGGCCAAGAAGTGGAAAGAGCATCCCGACGTGGTGAACGCCATCGGCGCCCACCACGACGAGATCGAGATGACGGCTATGATTTCGCCGCTCGTGCAGGCCTGCGACGCCATTTCGGGCTCGCGCCCCGGCGCCCGCCGCGAGATGATGGAGAGCTACATCAAGCGCCTCAAGCAGCTGGAAGAAACCGCCAATGGCTTCAAGGGCGTGAATCAGTGCTTCGCCATCCAGGCCGGCCGCGAGCTGCGCGTAATGGTGGACGCCGAAAACGTGACCGACGAGCGCGCCGCCGAGCTGAGTTTCGAAATCTCGCAGAAAATCGAGAAGGAAATGCAGTACCCGGGCCAGATCAAAATCACAGTGATCCGGGAGATGCGCGCCGTGGCTTACGCCAAGTAGGTCGCCCGTAATCATTTTAAATTAGTCATCGAAAATCCCCCGCGATAAAATTTGCGGGGGATTTTTTGTGTCAGTCGAACGCTGATCCGGACGCCCGGTTCGTAGATTGTCAGGTCTTTATTATCCTCGCAGGAATTGCTTTACCTCCGTAAAATCGCTTATCTGATCCTGGCCGGTGGCCTGGCCGCCTGCGCCGTGCAGAATCCCTTCGCCGCCACCAACCGCGTTTACCGCCAGCAGGTGAAAGCTTATGCCCGGGCGCTGCGCGCCGTGCCCCCACCTACGCCGGGCGCCGACAGCCTGACGCTCAGTCCCTACTGGGTGGGCACCACCAACTTCAATCTGCGCAAACCCAACTACGTCATCATCCACCACACGGCGCAGGACTCGACGGCGCAGACGCTGAAAACGTTTACCCTGCCCCGCTCCCAGGTCAGTGCGCACTACGTGATTGGGCGCGACGGCCAGGTCTACCACCTGCTCAATGACTACCTGCGGGCCTGGCACGGCGGCGTGGCGCGCTGGGGCACCAACACCGATATCAACTCCTGCTCCATCGGCATCGAGCTGGATAACAACGGCACCGAGCCCTTCACCGGCCCGCAGATCGCCAGCCTGCTGCGCGTGCTGGCGGGCCTGAAAAAGACGTACAACATTCCCCCGGCCAACTTTATCGGCCACGCCGATATCGCGCCCGGCCGCAAAACCGACCCCAGCGCCTTTTTCCCCTGGCAGCAGCTGGCGGACCACGGATTTGGCTTGTGGTATGATGCCGGCAACCTGCCCAGCCCCACCGCGCCGGATAGCAGCGCGGTGGGGCCGGCAGGCGGGCTGGGCGCTGCTCTGGGCTTGTCGGCGGGCGTTCCCGTTCCCAGCGCCCGGCCGGATACGACGATAGTCGATGCTCACCTGACCCGTCTGAACAACCTGCCCCGGCCATTTAATCCCCGGGAGGCGCTGCGCATTATCGGCTACGACACCCGCGACCTGCCGGCCGCGATCAGGGCCTTCAAGCTGCATTTTATTCAGCGGGAGGTGAGTGCGCCGCTCACTGATGCCGACGAGCGCATTCTGTACAACCTGTATCAGAAGTATTTATAGCCCCGCGCCGGTCCCCGGTATTTTTCTATTTTCTGGCCTCCTACGACAACCGAAGCGCTAGCCCCCGGTTTAACTTTGCTACTATGTTAGAAATATCTCAACGGGGTCGGGCCATGCCCGTGTCACCGTTTCGCAAGCTGGCTCCTTTTGCCGAAGCCGCCCAGCAACAGGGCAAAATTGTTTATCCGCTGAACATCGGGCAGCCCGATATTGAGACGCCCCCGGCCGCCGTGGCCGCCATGCGCAACGCCGACCTGCGCGTACTCGGCTACAGCCACGGGGCCGGCACCGCCAGCTACCGCCGCAAGCTGGCCGCCTACTACCAACGGGCCGCCATGCCCGTGACCGCCGAGGACATCATCGTCACTACCGGCGGCAGCGAGGCCATTCTTTTCGCTCTGCTCACCTGCCTGAATCCGGGCGATGAGGTCATCATCCCGGAGCCGTTTTACGGCACGTACACAGCTTTTGCCATCGCGGCCGGGGTCACCATCGTGCCGGTCACGGCGCACATTGCCGACGGCTTTGCGCTGCCGCCGATCACGGATTTTGAGCGGGCGCTCACGCCCCGCACCCGGGCCATTCTCATTTGCAACCCCAGCAACCCCACCGGCTACGTGTACAGCCGGGCCGAGCTGGAAAGCATTCTGGACTTGTGCCGGGCCCATAACCTGTACCTGCTCTCGGATGAAGCGTACCGGGAATTTTGCTACGATGCCCCGTACGTCAGCGCCCTGCACCTGGCCGGGGCCGAGCAGCACGTGGTGGTGGTCGATACCATCTCGAAGCGCTACAGCGCCTGCGGTGCCCGCATAGGGGCGTTGGTCACGCTGAATAAGGAGGTCTATAAAGCCGTCTTTCACTTTGCGCAGATGCGGGTGAGCCCGCCCGGCCTGGGTATGCTGCTGGCCGAAGCCGCCGCCGAGCTGCCCGAGTCTTATTTCGACGCGAGCAAAGCCGAATACCAGGCCCGGCGCGACCTGACCGTGGCCCGCCTGCAGGCCATGCCCGGCGTGGTGTGCCCGCGCCCGGGCGGCGCCTTCTACGTGCTTGCCCACCTGCCCGTGGATGACACCGAAGCCTTCGGCCAATGGCTGTTGGAATCCTTTTCCTACCAGAATCAAACCCTGATGATCTCGCCGGCCAACGGCTTTTACCAGACGCCGGGCCTGGGCCGGCAGGAAGTGCGCCTGGCCTACGTGCTCAACCAGATCGATCTTGCCGCCGCCCTCACCTGTCTCGAATACGCTCTGCTGGCCTATCCCGGCCGCACGGAGCTTTTGCCCGCCGCGGTCGTGGCGGATACCACCGTCAGCATCTAACCGACTTCCCCGCCGATGAACCCCACTCTCACTCCCCAAACCGAAGCGCCCACCCACGATTACTCGGCCCCCCTACGGGTGTGGCACTGGAGCAACACCCTGCTCGTCAGCGGCCAGCTGCTGACCATTCTGTTTCTGGAAGTGATTCTGAATCTGAGCACGGCGATCCCGGAGTTTCAGCAGCGGCTGGCCAAGGATCACATCACGATCAGCGCCCGGCAGGCGCATTCGCTGCTGCACATTATTGAGGATCGGATCTGGCAGTGGCACACTTACATGGGCCTCACGCTGGCGGCTTTCTGGCTGCTGCGCGTGGTGCTGGAGCTGCGCGGCCCTTCGCCGATGCGGTTTTCGGCGCGCCTGCTGGAAGTAGCCCGCCGCTACCGCCTGGCTCCCGCCGCCGGCAAGGCCGAGGCCGGCAAAGTGCTGTTTGCCAAGAGCACCTACGCACTGTTTTACAGCTTCCTGACCGTCATGGTCGGCACCGGCCTGATTCTGACCTGGGCCGATGATGTGGAATTCCTGGGCTCCATCGAACACACGACCAAGGAGATTCATAACGTGACCATGTACCTCATCCTCGGCTTTTTCGTGGTGCACCTGACGGGCGTGGTCTGGGCTGAAATCACCAAAGACCACGGCCTGATTTCGCGCATGATCGGGGGCGAAGCACCGCAGAGCTAAGCGATTTCGAACCGGATCGACATAAAAAAAGCGGCTCGTGGGAGCCGCTTTTTTTATGTCGATGAATGGCTAAACAAGCGCCTAGCGGTTGCCGCCCACGGGCTTCTGCTCCAGCTTCTGCATGGAGTTGGCCGCCTGATTTTGCATGGGGTTGGGCGGGTTGGGCAGCTGCTGCTGGAAGAGCTCGAAGCGGGAAGCCGCCGGCTGACGCGGGAAAGAGTTGTTACTCAGATCAGTGTCGGCCGTTTGCTGAAACGGGTCGATCACGAAGGAGATGACCGGCTTGGCGGTCACGATGACCTTGGTGACCTGGGCGTTGTTCTTGCGCCAGATTTCGGCCGGAATGGTCTGAATTTCCTGGGAGTTATCGGCAAAAGTCAGTTGCAGGACCACGGGCATCACCAGGCCGCCCACATTGCGCAAATTCAGCTCGTAGAAGTTCTGGGTGTCGCTCAGGCGCTGACGCTGGTCGGCGGGCAGGCTGTTGAGGTAAGCCGAGTAGCCCTGCTGGTCGGCCGGTGTGACAGCCAACGGATCGTAGGCATTGTAGAAATCCTTGAGCTCGGGCTTCTCGTCCACCATCGTCTGCTTGATGTCGGTAGCGTTGCGCTGGGCCGAAACCGAAGCTGGCGCGGCGGCGCGCTGCTGCTGCTGCCGGCCGTTTTCCACGACCGGGTTTTTCGTGCTGGCGGTGTACGCTTTCACCGATTCGAGGCTGATATCGCACGGCTCGGTGGAGTAGAACCAGCCGCGCCAGAACCAATCCAGGTCCACGGCCGAGGCGTCTTCCATGGTGCGGAAGAAATCAGCGGGCGTGGGGTGCTTGTAAGCCCAGCGCGTGGCGTAGGTCTTGAAGGCGTAGTCGAACAGCTCGCGGCCCATCACTGTCTCGCGCAGGATGTTGAGGGCCGTGGCGGGCTTGCCGTAAGCGTTGGGGCCGAACTGCAGCACCGACTCCGAGTTGGTCATGATCGGCGTTTGCAGGCTCTTGTCCGTGCGCATGTAGTCGACAATGTTGCGGGGCTCGCC
>JAYWCH010000093.1:0-2137 GCA_043780755.1 Hymenobacter sp. | reverse complement strand
ATTACTTTTCAGTACGAGTGATAAGCCGTTGCCCGCCCCGGGTGGGTAAGCGCGAGTCATGCCAGCCGAAAATTAGCCGCTGCTACGAAAAGCGGCTAATTTTCGGCTTTCTTGTGGCTTAGTTCAGGCTTAATTCAGGTTTGATGCCCGGGCGGGGCGAACTTTTCGGCCCCCGACCACCGTTTTTTCATCTCCATTTCCCGCTTAATTTGCTTATGCTCAACCGTCCCACTACCGAAGAACGGCTTGGTAAGTCCCCCCAGCGGCTGGTGCGTTACTTTGTATTATTGATGGCCCTGGTTTACATGGGACTGGGCGTCTGGTTGTGGTGGACGGCCACCCAGCCAACGGGCGGCGCCCTGCTACAATTGGGGCCAACTGTACGGCGCGTACTCGGCTCGGTATTTATTGTTTACGGGTTACTGCGCTTTGGCCGGGGCTACCAGGCGAATTTTGGCAAAAAAACCACTTCAGACGACCATGATGACTAAGCGTTTCCACTTGTTGATTGCCGCCAGCCTGACCGTACTGGCGGGGGCGGCCACCATCGTTTCCTGCAATGGGCCGGGCTCGCCGGGCACGCAGGATACACCCACCAGTGGCACCGTGGCCGTTAGCGTGGACGAAACCTTCGCCCCCATCCTGCAGGCGCAGGTCGATACGTTTGCGAAGCTCTACCCCAGCGCGCACATTCGGATGAGCTTTCAGCCCGAAGAAAAGGTGATGCTGGATCTAATTAATGACAAAGTGAAAGTGGCCGTGGTATCGCGTGAGCTGAATGCGGGCGAAAAGGCCGATTTTGCTAAACAGACCATTGTGCCGCGCACGACGCGCATCGGCATCGATGGGCTGGCCATTGTGCTCAACCGGGCCAATCCCGATTCCCTGCTGACCGTGGCGCAGCTGGCCGCGATTTTTACCGGTAAAACTAGCACCTGGAATCAGATCAGCGGCCGGAAAACGCTCACGCAGATCAACGTCGTCTTCGACGCCAACCGCAGCAGCACCGCCCGCTTCGTCCGGGATTCCGTGACGCGGGGCGCTAATCTAACGACGCGGGCATTTGCCGCGAAGTCAAACCCGGCTCTGCTCGATTATGTGGCGACGCATCCGAACGCCATCGGCATAGTTGGGGTAAACTGGATTTCCGACCGCGATGACCCGGCGGCCATGAAGTTTTTCAATAAAGTGCGGGTGGCCAGCATCACGGCCCGACCCAATCCCAAACCCGACGACTTCATCCAACCCTACCAGGTGTACCTGGCGGAAAAGACGCCCGCCCAGCTGGCCGAGCACGCCGATTTGCAGAATTACCCGCTTCGGCGCAATCTTTACGTTATCAGCCGGGAAGCGCGCGCGGGATTGGGCACAGGATTTGCCTCATTTGTGGCCGGTAAAAATGGGCAGTTGATTTTTCAAAAGTCGGGTTTACTTCCTGCCCAGATGCAAGCTCGCATCATCGTTACGCCCAAACTGTAAGCGCCTTCCGTGCGTATTCTGACTCTCACTTTTGCTTATTCATTCTTTACTCCTCCCCTTTCATATGAGTTTCAAGCCCTGGAAACAGCCGCTGCTCGCCGCCATTGCAATGGTAGCCGGCACTACGGCAGCCACCGCCCAAAACGTGCAAAGTGCGCAACGCGCCATCGAGTTGGGTCGCTACAACGAAGCCCGTGCCATCCTGCGCCCCGGCTCCAGCCCCGAAACTGCTTTCGAGCTGGGCCGCCTCTACCAGCGGCGGGATCAGCCCGACTCGGCCGCTTTTTACTTCAATAAGGCCGCCGGTACTACGCCTTTTGGGCAGGTAGCCGCCGGTCGGGCGCTGCTGGTGAAAGGCCAGCTGGCTCCGGCCGAGGTGCAGTTCGACGCCGCTGCCAAAGCCACAAAGAACAAAGACGCTAAAGTACTGACGATGATTGCCCAGGCTTATGGGGAAATGGAGTCGAAGGACACGGGCAAAGCTCAGACTTACCTGGCGGCGGCCCAGACGGCCAATAAAAAAGACGAGCCCGCCCTGATGGTGGCGCGTGGTGAAATATTCCTGCATTCGGATCAGGGCGGTGGAGAAGCTATGAACAGCTTCGACCGCGCCATCGTGGCAAACCCCAGCTTCGCTCAGGCTTACTACAAGAAGGGC
>JAYWCH010000092.1:0-12113 GCA_043780755.1 Hymenobacter sp. | reverse complement strand
TGCCAGCAGCACAATGATGTGAATAATATTTTTTCTCATGTTTTTGGGAAAAATTGAACTGGATAAGCCTGTGTTTCTGTCGCCGGCTGATTTGCAGATGTCGGAATCCGCCACCCGCCCTAAGCCGACTTTTTTGCAAGAAGTAAGCCCGGGAACCCGGCTTTCTAAAAGGAGCACCGGGGCCAACCAAATCAAATGTACAGGCATAAAAAATAATACCTACATTATATTTGTATATTTTATATATTGAACATTTTATCAACTAAATTGAAAATAAAATTATTGACCCGAAATCCGGACTAATATTCTTATGGACAAAGCTTTACATGTAAAGTTGGGCAAAATACCTTCCGTACGAGCCCGCAATGAGAATTGTGCTATTCCCCGTTATTGCCGGACTTGCGGCAGCCCCCAATCGCCCGCGCCAACTGGCCTTTGCCGAGTCCGGCCGGCCCCAAATCATCCCAGTAGGGCGATCCTTTATCGGTCCTTTATCCTTCGCCACCTGATAGTTACACCGATTGGCAGGCCCGCCCGCACCACCCCTACCCCGGCCGCCACCGGGCGCAGCGGCGGGCGGCGGCGGGCGGCGGGCGGCGAGAATAAAGCTCGCCGCCGCCCGCCAGCCGGCGAAATCAACCGCACTCAAAAAAAGCGGGCGGGATCAGCTCCGCGCCCGCCTTCATGCACTGTACATCAACTGGTAAAGGGCGCGAAAATCCCGCTGTTTATTGCACCAGCTCGGCATGCAGGCGGGTGAGCGTTTCGGCCGCGTCGGCGCAGCGGCCGGGGTGCACGGCCGACGTTTGCACCACGGTGCTACGTGTGGCCGTGAGCCAGCGGAAGCGTTCGGCCAGCGGCAGTTGGCCGATGGTGCCCCCGGCCGGCCGGCCCTGGCAAATCCGCTCGAACGCCCGGAGCCGGGCCGTCAGCTCGGCCAGGTCCAGGCCGGGGGCCAGGGCCCACAGGCGCGCCTCGGGCAGCTCGAACCGGGTTTGCAAAAAACCCTGCGCCCGGCAGTAGACGATGACGCCGACGTTGAGGAATTCCTCCCGCTCGACGCGGGGCACGACGCGCAGCACGGCGTACTCAAATAAGTGCTTCTCGGGCATCCTGGGCTTCCTGAACAAAGGTTTCTGATGCGGCCAGACGGGCGGCGAGGAAGCGCACGTACGCGGCCCGCTGCTCCGCCGGGGCGATGTCGTCGGCGGCCAGCCACTCATCGGGCACCAGCGCCACGATGGCGGCGAGGCGCTCGGGCGTGAGCAGAGCGCGGCTCTCGGCGTCGACGGCGGCCAGCTCGCTGGCCTGGGGCAGCAGCACGTGGTCTTTCACCTGGGCGAATGAGCGAGGGCGCGGCTGCGACCAGTTTGGCCCGGCGTGGTGCACGTAGAGTGCCGCGCCGTGGTCGATGAGCCAGAGCTCCTTGTGCCACATCAGCAGGTTGGTATTGCGGGCGGTGCGGTCCACGTTCAGCGTCAGGCAGTCGAGCCAGACAATCTGGGAGGCCAGGCGCGGCTCGATGGACGTGACCAAGGCGTCAAATGTAATGGCGCCCGAGAGGTAGTGCAGGGCCAGATTACGGCCGGTGCTGGCCCGCAGCAAATCCTGAATTTCCTCATCGGGCTCGGTGCGCCCGAAGGCTTCGTCGAGCTCGCAAAACACGAGCTCCGGCATGCGCAGGCCCAGGGCCCGGGCCAGCTCCCCCACAATAAGCTCGGCAACCAGGGCTTTAATCCCCTGCCCCGCCCCCCGAAATTTGAGCACGTAGAGGAAACCGTCGTCCGCCTCTACCAGGGCCGGCAGAGAGCCGCCTTCGCGCAGCGGAGTCACGTAGCGCGTGACGTTAACGGTTCGGAGTTCAGGGGCAGTCAGGGCCGGCATACAGCGCAAGGAGGAGGAAACAGGGCTGCAAAGGACGGTCAATTTCGTAAGGTTTGGGCCCGCGGGCGGGCGCGGCCTCTACTTGCCGCGCTTCCAGCGGTAGTAGGCCCGGTACCAGGGGGAGGTTTTCTTGAACAGACTGCCGGCCGTTTCATTGGGAAACATGTTCACCCGGAAGACCTGAAACCGATCGTCTTCCAGGTGCAGACCGCCCGTATCGGTGGCGATGCCGAGGGCGAAACCGGCGGCGCGCACCGCCTCTTTTACCGCCTCGTTGCAGTCGCCGTATGGGTAGGCGAAGCTGACGATTTCCGTGTGCAGCGTGGCTTCCAGGGCTGATTTGCTGCGCTGAATTTCGTGGGCGGCGGCGGCCGGCACCAGCGTGCTCAGGCGCGGGTGCGTCAGGGTGTGAGCGCCAATTTCCCAGCCGGCCGCCACGAAGGCCCGCTTTTGGTCCAGATCCATGATCTCGGAGCGCGGCTCGGTGGGGTCAAAGTCAGCATCCCACTTATTGTAGCGGACCTCAAAATCCCCCAATAAGTAAAGCACGCCCCGGTAGCCGTAGCGCTGCATGAGGGGCAGCAGGTTGGTGTAGTTATCGGTGTAGCCATCGTCGAAAGTGAGGATGATGGGCCGCTTCGGGAAATCAGCCAGCGGTCGTTCGCCGCTGGCAAATTGCAGATAATCGACGAACGTGATGGGCGTTAATTGCCGCTTTTTGAAGTAAGCCAGGTGCTTTTCAAACTGATCTTTCGTGACGTAGATCTGGTGTTTGGTGACCAGCGGGGCGGCCGGAATCTTGTGGTACATGAGCACCGGAATGAACTCCGGAACCGCCTTGCGCATCCGGGCCGACTGGTAGACTTCGAGCACCCGCGCCGCCACGGTACTCAGCGCGTACTGCGCGCGCACCAGCGGCGGCAAGGCGGCGGCCAGCGGGCCAGGAGCCGCCAGAAAAGCCCGCGCATCGGCCAGTACGGCCGTAAAATCAACTTCGGAAGTAGTAAGGCGCGCCGCAATGTCCCCGAAATTGGAGGCGGCTGCCGTCGCCAGATTTTCGGCCGTGATCAGCCCCGCGTAGCTGGCTTCGCCCAGGGCGAGCACCGCCCGGCCGGCGCCCAGCGCCTCAATCGCCACCCGGCCCGCGCCGATGACCAGAGCGGTGCGCGCCAGCCAGCCGGGCACGTCGTTGGTGAAGCCGACTACTTCGATCCGCGCCCCGAATTCGGTTTGCAGCGTGGCCAGCGCGGCTTTGCCGGCGACGGGCAACTGCGCCATCTCCCCGCCGATCAGCGCGACGCGCAACGACGGAAACTCGCGGAGCAAAACCGGAAAAACGGCCGTCAGCAACGCCGCCGCCCGCTCGCCCTTGCCCCCGTTGAACCGCCCGATATACGCCAGCCGCAGCGGCTCATTCGAAATCAGATCCGAAATGGAAAACGACTCGTTTTCCGCGGTTAAAGCCTCGTTTTCAACGCCGGGTTGGGGCGGACGGCTGAAATTCCCCCCGTTGGGAATGGCCACGATTTTGGCCGGGTCCATCTTCACTTCCACCGTCAGGTGACTGACCAGATTGGCGCAGATGGCAATGACTTTATCGCCGTAAACATCCACCAGCGCGGTGGAAGTGTGCAGGTGCTGGCGGCCGTGAATAGTACTTACCAGCGGCACTTTCAGCCCCAGCAGCGCGAGCGAGCTGACCCAGCTGGCGGCCCGCGAGTGCGCGTGGACCACGTCGATCTGCTCGCGCCGCACCAGCCGGCGAATCAGTTGGCTGTTGCGCAGCCGCTGCCCGTAGCGCCGGTTGCTAATGGCCGTCTGGACCTGCGTGGCCCCGGTGGGCAAGTGGTCGGCATCCGATACCAGCCACACGGCGTGGCCCTGGGCGCGGTGGGCCTCGGCCAATTGCACCGCGTAGGCGGCCGAACCGGCAAAAAACTCCGCCGAGAGAACGTGAAGGATACGCATAAAACGGGACTACCCCAGCACCGGAAGAATCGGCCCTGGGGTAGCACAAAGGTATTGCCTGGCGTTGGGCGGGTGGGCGGCGGGCTAGCGGGCGGCACGGCCGGCCACGTTTTCCATGTACTTCTGGCCGTTGCCGGTGTTGAGGAGCAGGATTTTCTCGTCGCGGTGCAGCCAGCCGGTGGCCAGGAGCTGGCGGGCGGCCATCCACACGGCGCCGCCTTCGGGGGCCACGAACAGGCCCTCCTGCTGGCCGAGGTCACGCATGCCGGTGAGCATGTCTTCCTCGCTCACGCTCACGACCGTGCCGCGGGATTCGCGCAGTACGCGCAGCATCATGCTTTCGCCCAGCGGGTGCGGCACGGCCAGGCCGTTGGCCAGGGTGGGCCGGCCCTGGTAGCTGTGGCAGTTGGCCTGGCGGCCTTCGTAGGTTTCGAGCAGCGGGCAGCAGTTTTCGGCCTGCACGGCCACCATACGCGGCAGGGCCACGTGGGGCGCCAGCCAGCCGAGAGCTTTCATTTCCTGAAAGGCTTTCCAGATGCCGATGAGACCGGTGCCGCCGCCGGCGGGGTAAAACAATACGTCGGGCAGCTGCCAGTTGAGCTGCTCGGCGATTTCGTAGCCCATGGTTTTCTTGCCTTCGAGGCGGTAGGGCTCCTTGAGGGTGGAAATGTCGAGCAACGCGCCGTCGGCATTGCGCTGGCGTACCCGGGCACCGCAGTCGCTGATGAGGCCATCGACCAGTTCCACTTCGGCCCCGTACCAGTAGCATTCCTCTTTGAACGCCTGAGGGGTGTGGCGGGGCATGACCACCACGGCCTTGAGGCCGGCGCGGGCGCAGTAGGCGGCCATGGCCACCCCGGCATTGCCGGCCGTGGGAATGATGCAGCCATCCACGCCCAGCTCTTTGGCCTTGGAAACGGCCATGCTCAGACCCCGCGCTTTGAACGAGCCGGTGGGGTTCTGGCCTTCGTCCTTCAGCAGCAGGCTGGAAAGCTCGTGGCGGGCGGCCAGGCGCGGCAGACTCAGCATGGGGGTCATGCCTTCGCCCAGGGTCACCTTGTTTTCATCGTGCAAAAGCGGCAGCAGGGCGCCGTAGCGCCACATAGAGGAATCGGTCTGGTCGATGCTGTCGCGGCTCAGAGACTCGTGCAGGTTCAGGGATTCGTGCAGATCGTAGTCGGCCACCAGGGGCAGGCTGCAGCAGGTGGAGACGCGCTGTAAGTCAAAGGCCGAGTGGACGGTACCGCAGGCCGAGCAATGCAGCGCCACCAACCGCGAAAGGGATTCAGAAACAATCGTTTTCATCCAGCAAAGTACGGAAGTACTTATCCCGTAGTATGCCTGAATGGGATGGGTTTTTGGAATAGCCTATGCCTTGACGGAATAGTAGCGTTTGGTGAACAGCAGAAAATCCTTGTAGGGGGCATTGTTCTCTGTGCCCTTGCGCTGAATGAAATTGAACTCCCGCTGCAGCGGGAAATTATTGATTTTCACCTCCACAAACTCACCCGAAGCCAGCTCCTTCACCACCGCCTGCCGGGGCAGAAATGCCAGGCAGGTATCGACGCGCACGAAGTTTTTCAGGGCCTCGGTGCCGCCCAGGCGCACGCGCACCGGCAGGGCGGCTAGCTTGATGCGGTGCCGGGCCAGGGCTTCTTCGAGCACGGCCAGAGTGCCAGAGCCGGCTTCGCGCAGGGCCAGCGGCGTAGTGAGCAGGTCGTGGACTTCGAGCGTGCGGTGTTCGAGCGGGTTGTTGGCCGCGCACACGGCCACCACGTCGTCGGTGAGCAGGGGCGTGTAGGTCACGTTGCTCACTTTATGAATGCCTTCGATGATGCCCAGCTCGATTTCATGATCCAGCAGAGCGCGCAGGATGTTGTCGGAATTGCGGTTTTTGAGGCTGAGCTGACGGTTGGGATGCCGGCGCAAATAAGCCGACACCACGGGCGGCAGCACGTAGAGCGAAATAGTGGTGCTGGCCCCGATAATGAGGTGCATGGCCGGCGCAAACTCCGTGCTGAGCGCACTCATTTCCTGGTGCAATTCCTGCTGCAATTGCTTGGCCTGCAGTAATTTCTGGTAAAGCTTAAGGCCGGCCGGGGTGAGCTGAATACTACTCCCCAACCGCTCGAACAAGCCCGTTTTGTAGTGCTCTTCCAGCGCTTTCACCTGCTTACTCACGGCCGACTGGCTGATGAACAGGGCCTGGCTGGCTTTGGTGAAGCTCAGCCTTTGGGCAACTTCCAGAAATATTTCGTGGGGATGGGAAAGCATGCGTAAAGATGCGGCCGGGATGGGGGTTTGGCGGGGTTTGATGAAGTTGTTCAGCAACTCATGCTGGCGGTCGGTCACGTAACGCATGGAGAAGCATGACCAAATGTGGAGTCCCCGCACCCGTCATGCTTCGCTTCGCTCTGCATGACGGGTGTAAATACACTGCATCACGGATGTGAATGCGCTGCATGACGGAAATGTCTCGTCCGGCTATAGCTATACAGGTTTATGAGTCCGGGCGACACGATTGACGTGCCGGTGACTTTTACAAACACCACGACTCAGGACATGAATGGCACTGCTGCAATCATTCTGAATACCAAGACTCCCAAACCTTCTCGAAAAGCCACGCTGGGGGCTTTAGTCGCTATTCCTTCTGAAGTAGACTTGCAAGAGGCCGAAGAAAGGTTGCCGTCTGATAGAACCGGGCATCTAATTTCTTTGGCTCCTAATAGCGAGAGGCGGGTGATGTTTCGCGTTTGTGCAAGTCAAATAATAGGTAATGGAATTGTTAATGCCATTTTTCAAACGTCGGCAGGGACATACCGTGAAACCACCGAACTCCCCATTCGCCCTGCCGCCGCGCTCGAAAAGCGCACCGGCAGCGGCGTGAGTGCCAGCGGGGCCACGCTCCCGCTCAACCTGAAAACTGATTTCCTGCCCGCCTCGCTCAGCAGCCGGCTGGTGGTGAGCCGCTCGCCGCTCACGGAGTTCAGCAAGGATTTGCGCTACCTGCTGCAATACCCCTACGGCTGCCTGGAGCAAACCGTGTCGGCCGCTTTCCCGCAGCTTTATTACGGCGATCTGGCGGCCACTTTGCAGCAAAAAACCGGGGGCGCGGCCAAGGCCCAGCGCTACAATCCGAACTACCACGTGCAGGATGCTATCCGGTGGATTGAGGCGATGCAGCTCTACAACGGCAGCCTGAGCTACTGGCCGGGCGGCGAATACGACAACTGGTGGGCCATCGCCTACGCCGCGCATTTCCTACAAGAAGCCCAGCAGGCCGGCTTCGCGGTGAATAAGCCGGTCCTCGATAAGGTGCTGAAATATCTGGCCTTCCGCCTCAAAAAGCGCGAAACCGAACCCTACCAGTATTTCGACAGCCATAACCTGGCCCGACAGAAAGTCATTGCCAAAAAGGAAATCGCCTACTCGCTCTACGTCCTGGCCCTGGCCGGCCGCCCGGATGCCGTGGCCCTGAACTACTACCGCGCCAACCTGGCCCAACTAGCCCAGGACTCTCGCTTTCTGCTGGCCTGCACCCAAAGTCTGCTCGGCAACCAGCGCGCTTTCCGCGAGCTGCTGCCCACTAAGTTCGGGGGCGAAACTGCCGCCGGCCGCGCCCTCGACGGCTCGTTCTACTCGCCCATCCGCGACGAAGGGCTCGTGCTCAACGCCCTCGTCAGCACCGACCCCGACAACCCGCAAATCCCCGTCATCGCCCGCCAACTCAGCCGCCAGC
This sequence comes from Hymenobacter sp., assembly GCA_043780755.1. Lineage (GTDB taxonomy): Bacteria > Bacteroidota > Bacteroidia > Cytophagales > Hymenobacteraceae > Hymenobacter. Next base: position 4,522 of record JAYWCH010000092.1, on the reverse strand, counting down.
TGAAATCGGCCGCCTGGCTCAGCACTCAGGAACGCGCCTTCGCCCTGCTGGCCCTGGGCAAAGTAGCCCGCCAAAACGCCAAGAGCACCGCCACCGCCACGCTCCTGCTCGACGGCCAGCCGGCCGGAGATTTCAATGGCCTGGACCTGACGCTGAATCACGTAACCAACCGCCGCGTCAGCATCCGCACGGCGGGCAAGGGTAGCCTCTACTACTTCTGGGAAACGAAAGGCATTTCGGCCGGCGGCCGGGTGCAGGAAGAGGACGCCAACCTGCGGGTGCGCCGCCAGTTCCTCACCCGCGCCGGAGTGCCGCTGGCGGCTGCCAGTTTCCGCCAGAACGATTTAGTAGTGGTGAAAATCACCCTGCAAGCCGCCAATGCGGCCGGCGAAATCCGCAACGTCGCCATTACCGACCTGCTGCCCGCCGGACTGGAAATTGAGAACCCGCGCGTCGGCCCCCTACGCGAGTTGAGCCAAAGACGCCACCCAGCCCGATTACCTCGACGTGCGCGACGACCGGATCAATCTATTCACCACCGCCACCGGCAAAGCCAAATCATTCTACTACCTGGCGCGGGCCGTCAGCCGGGGCACGTTCCGGCTCGGGCCGATCAGTGCCGATGCCATGTACAACGCTGAATACCAATCGTATAACGACGCCGGCGTGGTCCGCGTGCGGTAGTCGGCAAGCTCGTCATTCCCGCCGCCCGTAACTTGCCGCTCATGGCCAACTACCTTATTTACCAGGCTTACGGCAGCCCCGATATTCTGAACGAAGCCCTGCTCAGCATTCTTTCCTACCTGAAACAGGCCGGGGACGAGGCGGCGCAAATCCTGGTTTACACCGATAATCCCGCCCATTTCCGGGCCGTGCTGGGCGAGGTCGCGGCGGTAGAATACCAAGTCGTCGCGCCCGCGCAATGGCGCAAGTGGCGGGGGGAAATTGATTTCGTGCACCGGGTGAAAATCAAGGTTTTGCAGCACGCCGCCGCGCACTACGCCGGGAGTTTGCTCTACGTTGATACCGACACGATTTTTCTGCAATCGCCGGCGGAGATTTTCACGGCTTTAGCCCGGGCCGAACGCTTTATGCACATCGGCGAAGGCCGGTTACGCGACGGCAACCCGCTGAACCGGAAGATCAACCGCTTCCTGCAGCACTCCTCCGCCAACCCGACGCAGCCCGGCGGCGCAATTACCCCCGCCACGCGCATGTACAACGCCGGCGTCCTGGGCCTGCGCAGCACCGATGCGCCCCTGCTGACCGAAGTGCTCGCCCTCACCGAGCAGCTCTACCGCCTCTACCCCAAACACGTCATGGAACAGCTGGCTTTCAGCGTGGTATGGGCGCGGGCAGGCATCGTGCGCGAAGCCGCGCCCTGGATTTACCACTACTGGAACCTGAAGGAAATTCGCCCCGTTCTGGCGCAGCTGTTCGCCCCCGGCCCGACCCGCGCCCTGGCCGCCTGGCAGGCCCGCGCCGCCGCCCTCAACCTGCCCGCGCTGGCCGAGGGCAAGGCGCAGTTCCGCCGGCATCCGGGCTGGCGGCGGGCCGTCCTCCGCTGGCTGGGCCGCGCCTGGCGCCTGCCGGTCGTGGAGCTCCCGGCGCGATGAAACCCGCCGCCCGGAGATTCGCCCTGCGCCGGGGCCTGCTGATTCTACTGGTGCTGGCGGGCGGCGCCGCGCTGGCCGACCGCCTGTTTCCGCTGCCGCCCGCGCCGCGCTACTCGCCCCTCGTGACGGCGGCCGATGGCAGCGTCCTCCACGCCTTCCTGAACCCGACCCAGAAGTGGCGGATGAAAACCGAATTGGCGGAAATAACCCCGGCCTTGCAGCTCGCCATTATCAGCAAGGAAGACTGCTATTTCCGGTATCATTTCGGGGTGAATCCCGGGGCAATTATGCAGGCGGCGGGCCGGAATCTGTTCTGAACCGGACGGCCTACCGGGGCCAGCACCATCACCATGCAGGTAGCCCGACTGCTGGAGCCCAAGGAGCGCACGGTGGGCAATAAAATCGGGGAAATGCTGCGCGCCATGCAGCTAGAGGCCCATTACAGCAAAGCCGAAATTTTGCAGCTCTACCTGAATCTGGTGCCCTACGGCGGCAACATTGAAGGGGTTAAATCGGCCGCGCTGCTATATTTTCAGCAGCCGCCGGATTACTTATCGCTGGCCCAGACCGTGACGCTGGCCATTATCCCCAACCAACCGCGCCTGCTGGTTTTGGGCAAGAACAACGCGCAGATTCTGGCCGAGCGCAACCGCTGGCTGCGGCAGTTTGGGCGACGGCGGGACTTTCCCGCCAGGGCCATTGCCGACGCCCTGGCCGAGCCGCTAGACGCCCGACGCCACGCCGCGACCGGCCTGGCGCCGCACCTGGCGCGGCGGCTGGTGGCCCGGTTTCCCGACCGGGCTATCGTCGTCTCAACCCTGCGCCGGGGCGCCCAGGCCAAAACCGAGGAGCTGACCCACAACTACGTGCGCCGCCTGCCCGAGCTGGGCATTTCGCAGGCCGCCGAGCTGGTCGTCAAAAACCGGACCCGCGCCGTGGAGGCGTATGTGGGCTCGGCCAATTTTCAGGATGCCGCCACCCAGGGCCAGGTCGATGGCGTGCGGGCCGTGCGCTCGCCGGGCAGCACGCTCAAACCCCTGCTCTACGCCCTGGCCCTCGACCGGGGCATCGTGACGTCCAAGCTGAAACTGCCCGACGTGCCCACGAATTTCAACGGCTTCCGACCCGAGAATTTCGACAAAAGCTGCCCCGCATTGCCTAGAAAACCGGCACCAGCTACGGCCGCCGCGATGCCTGGAGCATCGGCTACAACAAGGACTACACCATTGGAGTGTGGGTGGGGAACTTCAGCGGACAGGGCAGCCCGGCCCTCATCGGGGCCGATATTGCCTCGCCCCTGCTGTTCGATTTGTTCAACACTCTGGCCTACAACTCACTTAACAACTGGACCACGCCGCCCGCCAGCCTGGATTTCCGGCTGGTGTGCGCCGAGTCCGGCCTCGTCCCCGGCGAGCATTGCCCCAACCAGCTCATCGACTACTACCTGCCCGGCATCTCATCGGCCCGCCGCTGCAAGCACCAGCGGGAAGTATTGGTATCGGGCGATGGTACGATTACTTTTTGCCGAGCCTGCGTGCCGGCCATGGGTTTTCGGCGGCATCTTTTTGCCAATCCGCCGCCCGAAGTTCTGGCGTTTCGGGCGGCGCAGGGGCTGCCGGCCCCGCGCCTGCCCCCGCACAACCCCGCCTGCCGGCTGGTGCGCAACCCCGACGCCGGCCCCGGCGCGGCGCTCGCCATTACCTCGCCCCTGGACCACGCCGAGTACGTGCTGAATCGCCGCGAGCGGCAGCAGCTCCTGCTCAGCTGCGCGGCGGGCAGTGAAGTTCGCCGGGTGTTCTGGTACGTGAACGACCGTTTTCTGCGGGCCGCGCCGGCCACGGCGCGGGTATTTTTCCACCCGCCCGAGGGCGCGGTAAAAATCTCCTGCGCCGACGACTACGGCCGCAACGTGGACATTCAGCTCCGGGTGACCGAAAATTAATCTTCCGGCTTCAGCCTGAAAAACCCAACGCCCCGGCCGCCCGCCGCCAAATCAGCCGCCGAAAACGTAGGCGGGCACCCCGCCCACGCCCGGCTCCACGGCAAATAAGTCGCCGCTGAGCGGAAACTGCCGCAGCTGGGCGGCCGTCAGCCCCTGCCGGGCCGTGGTGATGAACAGCGTGCGCAGGTCCGGACCACCAAAAGCGCACGACGAAGTGAACGGCGCCGGCACTTCCACCACCTGCAACAGCGCCCCCGTGCCGGGATCGTAGCGGTGAACGGCGCCGCCGCCCCAGAGCGCGACCCAGAGCTTGCCCTCGACATCGATGGTCATACCATCGGGCACGCCAGCAATGGCAGGAAAATGGATAATCGGCCGGGGGTTGGCGATGCTGCCGGTGGCGTGATCGTAGTCGAAAGCCTGCACCACGAGCGTGGGCGTGTCGATGTAATAAAAGGTAGTTTTATCGGCCGACCAGGCCAGGCCATTGGAGTTGGTAATATGCCGCAGCATGATGTGGAGCTGGCCATCGGGATCGAATCGGTACAGGGTGCCGGCGCGAGGGCGCTCCTGCAAATCGAACGTGCCCACCCAAAACCGCCCGGCCGGGTCGCATTTACCATCATTAAAACGCAGGTTGGCATCGGTGAGCGGATTGGCGAGCAGCGTGAGCCGGCCCGTATCGAGGGCGAGCTGGTGGAGGCCGTTTTGCAGCGCAACCAGCACGTTGCCGTTGCGCATCGGGACCACGGTGCCGATGCGGGCGCCCGTCGGCCAATCCACATCCTGCCGCGTGGCCGGGTCGAAAACGTGCAGCGCCCACCCCTCAATATCAACCCAATACAGCTGCGCCGGGCCGGCCGGATTCCACAGCGAGCCTTCGCCCAGGGCGGCCTGCGCGTGAAAAACGGATCGGGCTTGCTGGTGGATCATGGCCGGGTTTTTTCTACAATTCGGGGTGCTG
>JAYWCH010000091.1:0-4596 GCA_043780755.1 Hymenobacter sp. | reverse complement strand
TCAGCCGACGACAGCACAAATGGTGTGATTGGTCTTCCCATCCAAAGGCAACGACCAATCTGCACTTTTGTTCGAAAAACTCTCCTGACTAAGCACTAGCCTACGGAATTACTTCAAGCCAGCCCCGGTATTTGCGCCCGTCGGTGTACTGCACGTAGTAATAATAAATCCCGCCCGAACCCTGGCCCGGCCAGCTGAAATTCCGGTCTTTGGACTCGAAAACCCGGCTGCCCCAGCGGGAAAATATGCTGATATTCGCAAACCGGGCATCGCAGAAATCGGCCGGTAGCTCGGGCAAACGGAACGTCTTATTCAGATTGTCGCCATCGTTGGGCGTGATGACATTATAAAGCTTAACGGTCACTGAATCCGGGGGTTTCACGTGCAGGCGCACGCTCTGGAACTGGGGCAGCGGCCGGCAGGTAGCATCCACGAGCTGAAAAACAACGACTACGTCGCGGTGCAGATTGGCGGCGGCGCAGCTCACGTCCCAACGAAAGGTGCCGCTGGCGGTGCCCTGGCCGTTGGCCGCCTCGAAGCGCATGCCCACGCTGGCCAGATCGATGGGGCCTCCTGAAGTAGCCAGGGTGGCGGTGGCCGTCAGGGTCAGGCCGTCGCGGTCCACGTCGGTGCCGGTAAAGGTGGCCGTATACTGCTGGCCGAGGGGTAATTCCACCACGGGAATCTCATTGAGCCGGGCCGGGGGCAGGGTCGAAGCCAGGCCGGGCGCGTGGTTGAGATAGCGCACGATAATGGGCACCTTCACCGTCGTCGCTACGCGCAGACTGCACGGCGAGGTTACCGCCGCAAACTGGAAATTGCGGAGCGAATCAGCTCCCACCGCCCGGCAATCCACGCGCCAGGTAAAGCGCCCGCGCTGCGGGTTGCCGCCCGGTCCCTGTTCCAGCGTGGCACCCAGATCGGCCGGACTGAAGCCCTGACCGGTCATTTCCAGCTGCACCGGATCATTTTCGGCATCGGTCCCGGTCAGATCGAAGGTCACCAGATCGCCTACTCGCACGTGCAGCGGCAGCGTCGGGCCGGCCGTGGTGGTGAGAACGGGCGGCGAGTTGGGCGGCGGCTTCGCCGTGAAGGCCACCCGGATGGTATCGCGTTTGGGCAGGCTGCAACCGTCGTCGGCCACCACCACATTGAGCAGCAGCACCCGCCCGTGGCTGTCGAGGCATTCGGGGAAGCACAGCGTGGCCGTGAGCGTGTCGGGGGCCCCGGGGCTGCGCACCGCCCCGCTAATGGCCGTGGTGAAGGTGGGCAGCAAGCCGCTGAAATTGACCGGATTCAGGGATAAAGTCAGGCGCGTGTTGGGGTCCGGATCGGTGAAGCGCAGGCGGACGCAGCGGTTGCCGCCCGGCACCAGGTGCAGGGTATCGCGCCCGGGGCGGTAGGGAATCTGGTTGGTGGGCGTGGGTAGCAGCACCATTTTGGGCGGGTTGTTGGGCGCGCAGTTGAGCACCATGAGCTGAAAGTCGCGGCGGGACTCCCCGATTTTTTCGCCCCGTCGGTATTCCGCGCAGCGCACGCCAAAGACAAACAGACCCAGACTGCTGGGCCGCACCGTCAGGCGGCCGGTGGCCCCGTTTACCTGCAGGGTGGGGGCGCCCGGAATCTGGTTGAGCGTCCCCAGGCCCACGTTCCAGGTCACCGGCGAGTAGGGCGCCGCCTCGGCCACGGCGGGTTTGGGGACGTTGGTATCCGAATGCCCGTTGAGGGGCGTCACCAGATCATAAACCAGCGAGTCGCCATCGGCATCCTGACCGCCGAAGTCGTAGTAAAACAGCTCGTTCCGGCAAGCATAATCGGCCAGCGGCGGAAAAATGCGGGGCGTGGAATCAATGAACGGCTGCCCGTTGCGCACCACGGCCGGAAACTCCAGGTAAAACGTCTGGGCCGCGCCGCCCGGATTCACAATATTGCTGATGGAGTTATTACGGCAGCAGCGCTCCACGGCCACGTAGTAGCCCTGGGGACTGTTGTAAAGGCCGCCGGAGAGCGTGATATCCTTGCTATAGACCAGCTTGCGGGTGCTGAGCGTGGGCTTGGTGCAGGCCGGATTGGTGTACTCGACAAACGTATTGCTGGTCAGGGGCAGCAGCACATTGGTCATGCGCTTATTGGAGCTTTTTTCGAAGATGCTGGCCGTCAGGTCGGCATCGAGGGCGCCGGCGTTGCCATTGACGGCATCAAAATAAAGGTTGAGCAGCAGCGTGTAGGAGTCGCTGGAATTGTGGACCAGCTCCATTTCCCCGCCCACGATGTGCGTGGCCCGCGCCGGACCGATGAGGCCCAGCCAGCCGCCCAAAAATAGTAGAAAAGTCACCCGCGCCGAGCTGGACAACCGAAGACGAAAAGACATTTAGTAAAGGAATAAGCGTATTAAATCCTGATTATCCCGAAATATACACTTGCTAAAGGCATTTTTTGCCCCTTCTGACTGGTTTTCCCGGGGCTTATTTTTTAACGGGTCATGACCAGGCTTTCCGCTCCTCCTGGCGTATCTTCGAACACTCCGGGCCCGGCGGCCGGCGCGGGCCGGAAAGCAAACCGATAACTTCCGGAATTTGATATGCGTCCTAACTTTTATGCTTTCGTGGTCAGTTTATTATTAACTGGCCAGTCCCTATCAGCCCAACGCGTTGAACTCGCCGTTCCGCAACTGCTTACGCCGACGGAGCTGGATGGCGGCCGGCTCTGCGCCGTGGCACGGGGGCAGGCGGCCCAGCGGACAGCCACGGCCTCGGTCACGCAGCGCCGCAAAATGGACCGCTACGACGTGCAGTACTACAAGCTGGACCTGGCCCTGGAAAACAACTCGCTGAACGTGGCCGGCTCGGTCTGGATGCGGGTTCGGGTGGGCCAGCAGGCGCTCGATTCCCTGGCGTTCGAGCTTTACCAGGCGCCGGCGGGATCGCCGGCCGGCACGGCTACCCAACTCATTGACTCAATGGTGATAAACGGGCGCCGTTCGCCCGGAATCCGGCGGGCCGGGTCCGATGCTACGGCCGCGCTGGCCGCCCCGGCCGCCGCCGGCTCGCTGGTCGATGCCCGCATTTACTACCACGGCACGGCGCCGAGTGGGAGCTCGGCGGCCATCGGCAACGGCCTGAGTACCCGCGCCCAGGCCAAAATCGGCGGCTCGGCCTTTCCGTACAACGTGACCTGGAGCTTATCGGAGCCGTTTTCGGCCCACGAGTGGTTTCCCTGCAAGCAGGTGCTCACTGATAAGGCCGATTCCTGTGACGTCTGGGTGACCACCACGCTGCCCAATAAAGTGGGTTCGAACGGGGTGCTGGTGCGGACCGTCGGCCTGCCCAATAACCGGGTTCGCTACGAGTGGAAATCGCGTCATCCCATTGATTACTACCTGATTTCGGTGGCCGTAGCGCCCTACATCGAGTATGTGAACTACGCCAATCCCGTGGGCGGGCCGCGCGTGCCCATCGTCAATTACGTTTACAACCAGGCGGCGCTGACGTATTACCAGACCGAGATTGACCGCACGCCGGGCTTTATCGAAAACTACTCCGCGCTGTGCGGTATCTATCCTTTTGCCAACGAAAAATACGGCCACAGCATGGCTCCGCTCGGCGGCGGCATGGAGCACCAGACCATGACGACCCAGGACGGATTTGATTTCACGCTTACCGCCCACGAGCTGTTTCACCAGTGGTTTGGCAACAACGTGACCTGCGCCACCTGGGAGGATATCTGGCTCAACGAAGGCTTCGCTTCCTACGGGGAATACCTCTCGCTGCAAGCCTTCAGCGCCCCGGTCAATGCCCACGACTGGATGGCCAACGCCCACACCTATGCTCAGCGCTCCGGCGGCAGCGTTTACGTGGCCGATACCACCAGCGTGCCCCGGATCTTTAATTATTACCTGAGCTATAAAAAGGGCGCGTCCGTCATTCACATGCTGCGCTACCTGCTGAACGACGACGTTAAATTCTTCCGCGCCCTGCGGACTTATCAAAGCCAGTTTCGCGGCGGAACTGCCCGCACGGCCGATTTGCAGCGCGTTTTTGAAGGGGAAGCGGGCCGGCCGCTGGGCTACTTCTTCCAGCAATGGTTCACGGGCAGTGGCTACCCGCTGCTCAACGGCCGCTGGAATCAGACGGGCAGCAATTTCGTGCTGCGGATCGACGAAACCGTTTCCGCACCCACCATCACCCCGTTCTTCGATACCGACGTGGACTACCGCCTGACTTTTGCCGATAACACGACCCAAACCGTGCGCCGGCACCAGGCGCGGGCGTCCGAAACGTTCAGCTTCCCGGTCAATGGCACGGTTACGAGCGTCGCCATCGACCCTGATCAGTGGCTGCTCAACCTGCCCACTCCGGCCCCGGTGCGGGATAATACGCTGCTCGCCACAGTGGCCGCCGCCAGTCCGGCCGCGCTCACGCTCTACCCCAATCCTTGCCGCGACCAGCTGCAGCTGTCGGCCCTGGCCACTGCCCGCTGCACCGCCCAGGTGCTGGATGCCACCGGCCGGGTGATATCGTGCCCGGTAGGGCCGGGCCCGCTGTTGGATACCCACACCCTGGCCCCGGGCCTGTACCTGCTGCGGCTGTTCGGGGC
>JAYWCH010000090.1:0-4156 GCA_043780755.1 Hymenobacter sp. | reverse complement strand
CCCGCCGGGACGACTTTCCTGCTGCTCAGCAGGAAAGCGTCCCGGCGGGGCCCGGTCTTTGGCGGGGGCGGACGCGCTTACTGGCGCAGGGCCAGCCGCAGGCCACCCATCAGCCAGCGGGTGGGCATCTGGGCGCCCAGCAGATCGGAGTACTGCTCGTTGAATAGGTTCAGCACCTGGCTCGTGAGCCAGAGCCGCCCGGGCAGCAGAGCTACTTCGAGGCGAGCGTTGAAAATCAGGTATTCGGTGCCCTGAGTGCGGTTAATGGCCGCCACGGCCGCCCCGTCGCGCTGCTTCCACAAGCCGCTCAGGCTGCCGTTGACGCGGTGCGAGGTGACGCCCACCGTGCCCGAAACCACCTGGCGGGCAATGTTGGCCAGGTATTGCGAAGCGATATTTTCAGCGTTGGTCACCTTCACGTAGGTGTAGCCCATGCTGCCGTCGAAACGGGTTTTGGGAGTAAGCCGGTGCCCGTAGGCCAGCTCCGTTTCCACGCCCTGGGTGGTCACACTAAACAGGTTCTGGGCAAAACGGTAGGTGGAGGCTGGGTTCAGGTTGGTCAGGCCCGTGGCTTCGATGACCCGCGCGCCGGCCAGCGGCACGTAGTCGATCTGGTTATTGCCTTTGCGAAGAAAGAGCGTCGCCTTGGCCGTGAGGCCGGCCATGGGCCGGTAGTCGGCGCCGGCTTCGTAGTTTATGGTGCGCTCGGCCTGGAGCTGGGCGTTGCCCACGTTGAAACCATTGGGTACGATTCCGGCCCGGCCGTTGGCGTTGTAGCGCTCGGTGAAATCGGGGGCGCGAATGGCCCGGCCCACCCCGCCGCGCACGGTCAGCACCTCCCCGAGCTGCTGGCTCACATTGAGCTGGGGCACCAGCTCGGTACCGTAGGCCTGGTCGTGATCGAGGCGCAAGCCGCCGGTGAGGGCGAGGCCGGCGCTGGGCGTCACGGCCACCACGCCAAAGGCGGCGTAGTGCCACTGCTCGTGGGTGCCGCGGTCGTTGCTCACCACCGCCCGGCGGTCGGTCTGCACGCCGAGCGTCGCCCGCACCACCGTCGAAAACTGCTCCTGGTGGCTCAGCAGCACGTTGGTGTAATGCGTGAGGTGATCGCTAGCCACGGAAGTAGGCGTAAAAACGTAATAGTCAGTACCCCGGCTGGCCGAAATCTGGGCTTCGGTGCGGCTGCGCTCGTTGTGCTGGTAGCGAATCTGCCCCTGGTACCAGTCCTTGTTCGTGGTTTCGCGGGCTTTATCAGCCGTACTGTTGGTGTAGAAATACTGGGCGCTGTAGTCGCGGCGGTCGAGGCTGGCGCGGGCGGCCACGCTCAGCTTGGGCGTGAGCTCGTAGGCGGCAGAGAGCGAGTAGGTTTTCAAGCTGGCGTCGCTGCGCAGAGTGCTGGGGGCGTCGCGCAGCTGGCCGTCGGTGGTGTTGAGTAGAATGCCGCCGCCCACGCGGAGCCGGTTTTTGGCGATGAAGCCGCCGGTGTTGGTGCTCCACAGGTTGTACTCGCCGCGCAGGGTGGTGCTGGTCAGCTCCGCTTCGGAGCGGCGGGCAGTGGCGGCGAAGGTTTTGGTGACGATGTTGATGACGCCGCCCACGGCGTCGGGGCCGTAGAGCGCGGCCCCGGCACCGCGCACGATTTCAATCTGCTCGATCTCGGCCGACGTGATGGGCAGATAGGCGCCGAAGTGGCCCGTGAGCGGGTCGTTCAGCCGCATACCATCGAGCAGAAAAAGCACCTGGTTGAACGTGCTGCCGCGCATGCTCACATCGGCCTGGGCACCAAAGCTGCCGCGACTCTGCACTTCCAGCGCCGGCAGGCAGCGCAACAGATCATCGAGGGAATTGACCGGGTAGCGGGCAATGCTGGCCCCCGGAATAACGGTTACGGACCGGCCGGTCTGGCTGGCGGGCTGGCTCAGCCGGGAGGCGAAGACGGTGACTTCACGCAGGGCCCGACTGCTGTCGGCGGGCGCCTGGGCAAAGACATTGAGCGAAAAAATGAGTAAAAAGAGAGTACTTATAGCGCGTAAAAAGAGCATATATAGGGAATTGATGAGGCCGCAAACTTACGAGCCAGCGCCGGCAAAGGGCTACTTTCGTGACTACTGGCCGCAACAGCGGGACCTCGGGCGTGTCTTTCCGGTTACTTTTCGTTTACCAATCAACCTTTTTTCTTCATGAAGCACCTTGTATTGCTGGGCCTGCTGGGCCTGCTGGGCACGCCTCCGGGCCGGGCGCAGGCCCCCACCGCCCCCGTCGCCCCGCCGGAATCGCCCTACCGCGCCTCGGCCACCAAACTGAGCGACCTGGTTCATACCAGGCTCGACGTGCGCTTCGACTACGCCAAGCGCTACCTCTACGGCAAGGAATGGGTCACGCTGAAGCCCCACGGCTACCCGACCGACTCGCTTCGCCTCGACGCCAAAGGCATGGATATTAAAGCCGTAGCCCTGATGACCGGCACCCAGCAGCAGGCCCTGAAATACACGTACACCGACGGCGCCAATCTGCGCATCAACCTCGGCAAAGTCGTGAAGCCGGGCGAAGCCTACACCATTTACATCGATTACACGGCCAAGCCCGACGAGCTCAAAGTGCAGGGCAGCGCGGCCATTACCGGGGCCAAGGGCCTGTATTTCATCAACCCCGACAGCGCCGTGAAGGGCAAGCCCGTGCAGGTCTGGACCCAGGGCGAGACGGAAGGATCGTCGGCCTGGTTTCCGACCATCGACCGGCCCAACCAGAAGACAACCGAGGAAATCAGCATGACCGTGCCGAGCAAGTACGTCACACTCAGCAACGGCCGCCTCGACAGCTCGAAGCCCGCCGGCCCCGGCCTGCGCACCGACACCTGGAAAATGGAGTTGCCCCATTCGCCCTACCTGTTCATGATGGCCGTGGGCGATTTCAAAATTTACAAAGACACCTGGCGCGGCAAAGAAGTGAGCTACTACCTGGAGCCGAAGTACGCGCCCTTCGCCAAGCAGATTTTTGGCAACACGCCCGATATGCTGGAGTTTTTTTCCACCCGCCTCGGCGTGGAATATCCGTGGAATAAATACGCCCAGATTGTGTGCCGCGACTACGTGAGCGGCGCCATGGAAAACACCACCGCCACCCTGCACGGCGAGCAGGTGCAGCTCACCGACCGGGAGCTGCTGGACCGCGAATATTCCGGCGAGTCCGTCATCGCCCACGAGCTGTTTCACCAGTGGTTCGGCGACTACGTGACGGCCGAATCCTGGGCCAACATTACGGTGAATGAAACAATGGCCGACTTCTCGGAGGGCCTCTACGCCGAACACAAGTACGGCCGCGATGCCGCCGACGCCCATTACTACCGCTACCTGCTACGCTACTTAAGCAGCCCGCGCGACGCGACCAAAAACCTGGTGCGCTTTCACTACGACCAGCAGGAAGAAGTTTTTGACCTGGTGAGCTACCAGAAAGGCGGCGCCATCATGGATATGCTGCGCACCTACCTGGGCGATGATGTTTTCTTTGCCGGCCTGCAAAAATACCTGAAGGACAACGCCTTCGGCAACGGCGAAGCTCACCAGATGCGCCTGGCTTTCGAAGCTGTATCGGGGCAGGATCTGAACTGGTTTTACAATCAGTGGTACTTCGCGCCGGGTCACCCCGTAGTCACGATTGACTACGCCTGGGATGCGAGCAAAAAAGTGCAGTCCGTCACCGTGAAGCAGACCCAGGCCGGCCAGCCGTTCCAGCTGCCCTTCACGATTAATTACTACGTGGCCGGCAAAGTCCAGCACCAGGCCGTAGTGATGACCGAGGCCACGCAAACCTTCACCATGCCCCTGACCGCCAGGCCCGAGCTGGTTAACGTGGACGCCAATAAGAAAACGCTCTGGCTGAAAACCGATAATAAGCCAGTGGGCGAGTACGTGTACCAGTTCAATCATGCCCCCCTGTTCGTGGATCGGATGGAAGCCCTGGGCGCCGCCGCCAAGGAGCAAACCACCAGCGCCGCCGCCCGCGGCGTGCTGCTGGCCGCCCTCAACGACAAGTTCGCGACCCTGCGCGAAGCCGCGCTGGAAGCCCTCAAGCTCGACGACAAGACCGTGGCCAAAGCTGCCGCCCCCGTCCTGCGTCAGCGCGCCGCCACCGAAAAGGCGCCCGCCGTGCTGGCCCA
>JAYWCH010000089.1:0-16505 GCA_043780755.1 Hymenobacter sp. | reverse complement strand
TCAAAAATTAGGCTCCTCCGGCATTTCCGTTTCGCGCATCACCTTCGGCAGTTGGGCGGCCGGCGGCTGGATGTGGGGCGGTACCGAGCAGAACGACGCCGTGGGCGCCATCCACGCCAGCTACGACCTGGGCGTAACCAGCATCGACACCGCGCCGGTGTATGGCATGGGCTTCAGCGAAGAAATCGTGGGCGAAGCCATCAAGACTCTGCCGCGGGACAAGGTGCAAATCCTCACCAAATTCGGCATGCGCTGGGATTTAGCCAAGGGGGATTTCGCCATGAAAACCAAGGATAACAACGGCCACGACCTCGACGTGTACAAGTACGCCGGCCGGGCCAGCATTGTGCAGGAGTGCGAGGACAGCCTGCGCCGCCTCGGCACCGACTACCTCGACCTTTACCAGCAGCACTGGCCCGAGAGCACCACGCCCATCGACGAAACGATGGAGGCCGTGAGCCGCCTCCTCGAGCAGGGCAAAATCCGGGCGGCCGGGGTTAGCAACTACTCGGTGGCCCAAATGACGGAAGCTGAAAAAACCCTGTCTCTGGTTTCCAACCAGGTGCCTTTCAGCATGGTACGCCGCGATATTGAGGCTGATATCGTGCCCCACTGCCGCGCCCACGGCCAGGCCGTGCTGGTCTACAGCCCCTTGCAGCTGGGATTATTGACCGGCAAAATCAAACCCGGCCAGGCATTCGGGGCGGGCGATCTGCGCGCCGGCCACCGGCTGTTCACGCCCGAAAACGTGACCCGCGTCAACGCCGTGCTCAATAAGCTCCGGCCGCTGGCCGAAACCAAAAGCGCCACCCTCGGCCAGCTCGTGTTGCGCTGGACGCTGGCGCAGCCCGGCATCTCGGTGGCGCTGGTAGGAGCCCGCAACCCCGAACAAGCCGTGCAAAACGCCCGCGCCCTGGATTTGCAGCTCTCGTTTGAGGAAATGAATTTTATCAACCAGCAGCTCGTCGGCCTGGCGCCCACCCCGGCGTAGCGCCGCGCGGGCTTATTGTTTTTCGAGGCGCTGCACCGTGCAGCCCCGGCTGGTGCGCACTTGCAGCAGGTACAAGCCGGCCGGCACGCCCGCGAGCGGAATTTCGCGCCGGGCGCCGCCCATCAGCGTGATGATGCGCCAAACCTGACCCGTCAGGCCGACGAGGCGCACTTCGCAGGGCGCGGCCGGGGCAGTTGTCAGATCCAGGGTAAGATGATCCGTGGCGGGGTTGGGATAGAGGCTGACCCGCAGATTCGGGTCCGCGAAAACGATGACTTCGGACGAAAAAGTAACGCTCCCATCCTGATCGAGCTGCCGCAGCCGGTAGTAGGCAGTGCCCGCCAGCGGCGCCGCATCCGTGGCTGCATAGGCCACGGGCTGCGTGGAATTGCCCTGGGCGGCCACAGTCTGGATAGCGCCGAATTGCTGCCCGTCGGCGCTGCGTTCGAGGATAAACCGGGCGCTGTTGCGCTCCGAAGCGGTATTCCATTGCACCAGCACCCGGCCCGGCACCCGCCGCGCCGTGAAGCTGGTCAGCTCCACCGGCAGCGGGCGGGCGCTGCAAAAGGTCGTGTTGGGGCCGATTTTGCTAGTGCTCGATGATTGGTTAAAGCCATTAGTGGAGGAAATATAGGGAGTTGGGCCACAAAAATTTAAGTATCCATCCGACCCGAAAATCCCCGCGTTGGTCGATTGCCCCCCGGTCTCCATGATGCTGCCCCGGTACGGAGCCGCCGGTCCTGAAACCGTGCCGCTGGCGTTATTAACAAAGTTCTGAGACACTGAGATCTGGCCCGCATTGGCAATCAATCCAGAATTAACCAGTTGACCGGTGATGCCTATTACTGCCCCACGATTGTTGGTCAAGCTGGATTGGCTCGTTATATCTGACATGCCCGCGGTGAAGGTCATGCTGCCGCTGTTGGTGATCGTAGTAGCGCCGGTACTGGTTTGCACGTAAGCGTCGAAGTTGGTCGTGGCCCCGGACTGGTTGGTGAAGCTGTTGGGGCCGGTGGGGGGGAAATTGATACCTTTAGTCCAGGTGGCGCTGTTATTGACAGTCAGCGAAGTACCAGAGTTAAGTCCCGCCGTCCAGGTACCGGCCGTGTGGTTGACGGTCAGGCTGCTACCATATTCAACTCCCGAGCCGCTCCAGGTTCCGCTGTTGGCGATGGTGGTGGCGCCGGCCGGCTGAAAGTCGCCCGACCAGGTGCCGGTGTTGGTCACGGTGTAGGTCGGCGTACCGGTGGGCGTTTGAATCTGGCCGCTCCAGGTACCGGCGTTGGTAATAGTCAGGGAGCCGGAATTCGTCATGTACGCGCTCCAGGTGCCGCTGCTTTGGTTCATGATGGCCCCGCCGGGCAGGGGCTGGATCTGCGCCGTCCAGGTGGCGTAGTTGGTGATGGTTGGTGCGGCTTTGAAATTAGCTCCCACGTAGCCCGTCCAGGCTGCCCCAGTAGCTATCGCAGTTCCATCATAGCCATTATTGATGGTTGTGGGAGCGTTTAGCACGATATTTCCAGATGACACCGTGCCCGCATTGTTGATGACGATACCAGTAACTCCGGCATTAACCGTCACATTCCCGGCTATTTCCCCATTGTTGATAATGGTCACAGTACTTCCCGTGACGGTTATTGTCCCGGCGTACTTAACGTTGGAAGCAATCGTGAGCGTCTGCCCACTAACCAGCGTGTAATTAGTATTTTTTTCAGGATTATTGACCGTAATAGACTGGGCCTGAGCCCGCATTGGCCAGCCGGCACTACCCGAGAGGAGCAGCACAGCAACCAGAAGCAATTTGCGGGCATTCCGCAGAAGCGGATTGATAACGGGCGGCAAATGGGGAGTTTGGTGCATTTACAAGTTAATTTATTGCCAAATAAATGCAAAAATTAACTTATTATTTATATAATCACTATTCTTAATTTTATAACATTATCTGTTAGGGTAATAATATTTTTAATGTCGACCTTTGATTCCGCCACAACCCAAAAAGAGCCGCTGGTGCTCCGGCACCGGCGGCTCTTTCTTGAACTTCGGACTTTTTGAGCCTGCTTTAGTCCTTCAACACGATGCTCACGACCAGGCCCGGGCCAGCTACCACGAACTTGCACTCGTTGAAATCAGGTGCGGCTAGCGTGGGCCGGATATTATTGGAAAAGGCGTAAGGCTCGGTGGGAATCCCGAGAAAGTTCTTGTCAATCTTATCGTTATTGTTCAGATCCTGGGTGATGGCCACGGCCCATTCGCCCTTGGGCAGCTCGACGGGCAGCGAAAATTCTCGCTTGCCGCCCGGTTTCACGGCTTTGGAAAACGCCCATTGGCCGTGCTTGAGAAACCCGGCGCGGGTGTTGTAGAAATAGAGTTTCACCGTGGAAGTGGTCGATACCAGCGCTTTGACCGTCACGGTCACTGCTTCCGTTTCAACGGGCTTGGGACCCGGCCCCGGCGCCAGGAAATGACCAACCAGGAGCGCAACCAATGGCAATATAGTCATAAGAGAAGCGATAAAGAGAACATTAAACGCATGGTCCGAACGCCCCGGCGCGCCGAAAGAGTTCGGCGGCGGCGAGGCGGGGGAAAATAATTTTGCGGGGCCAGGATCGGGCGGGACTGATCAAAAAACTATTCCTGATTTAATCAGCCAAAAGCTCGTCTTCAGGATACGGATAAATTACTCAGTACGTGAGATAAGTAAACGGACAACTACAGAGCCGCCGGCAATGCGTTTATCGGGCTCAAATTTTTTAGAACGAATCTTATTTTATTTAATCGTATGTTTCAGCATTCTGTCAATTATTTCTCCCTATAAGACAAACAATTTTACGCATGTACAGCTCGGCTACCATCATTCCGGGGCAACCTCATGCCGCCATTTCAGGAGCTTCCGGCCCTAATAGCCAGACCATTGTCTTTATAAATGAGCTGGGCAGCGACCCGGCCCAGTGGCAGCTCCTGGCGCCCGCCCTGGAAGACCGCTACCAGATAGTACAATTGACCCTACCGGGGCCCACCACGCCCGACCCGCCCGCGCTCTGCCACACCCTGGACAGCCACGCCAACAACTTGCTGGCCGGCCTGCGCACCCTGGCCCTGCACGACGTCATGGTGGTGGGCCACGGCGTGGGGGCGCTCATTGGCCTGCTGGCGGCCATTCGGGAGCCCCGGCGCTGCGCCCGGCTGATTCTGATCGCGCCCTCCCCGCGCCGGCGGGCGGGCACCGAGCGGGCGGACATTGAGCCGGCAGACATCAACGAGCTGCTGGCGGCCATGGAGGGCGATTACCACGGCTGGTCCGAAACCCGGGCATCCCTGACCCTGGGCGGCCAGGGCCAGCAGCCCGAGCTAATTCCCGAGCTGGTCATGGCGCTCACCAACAGCTTTGTGCGGACCAATCCGGAGATTGCCCGGCACTTTGCGCGCGTCCCGTTTCTGGCCGACAGCCGGCCCGAACGCCCTTTTCTCAGCCTGCCCACCCTGATTGTGCAGGCCGCGCACGACGCCATTGCGCCGCTGGCCGTGGGTCATTACCTCAACGAACAACTCGCCGACAGCCGGCTGGTGCTGGTCGAAACCATTGGGCACCGCCCCCAGATCAGCGCGCCCCGGGAAACGCTCGCGGCCATCACCACCTTCCTGAGCCGCGTCATTATCTGATGGTTCAGAGGCGGAGGTTGAACGCCAGCGGCTCGAAAACCCACTGCTGCAGCGTGGTGCTATACACGGCCCGCACGCCGGCTTCGATGGGCGTACGCAGGCGCAAGACATTGAATAAGACCAGCGCATCGGCCCCGACGTTGCGGTAATTGAGCTGACCCAGGGCACCCCGGAGGTTTTCGCCCTGGGCCGCGTCGCCGTACACCACGGCCCGCAGGCGCTGCACGTAGAGCAGTCGGCCGAGCTGCCAGTGCATGAAGGCCGGGGGCAGGCTGTAATCAAGACTGAACACGCGCAGGCGATCGAAACTCACGTAGCCTTCGCCGCGCGGGAAGGAGACGGCGGGCGCAAACTGGTACTGCGCCTGATCCTGCCACTGATAGCCGGCGCGCAGCCGGAAAGCATCGTTCCGCCCCAGGCCCGGCAGAAAGACGCTGCCCTGCGCCGCCCACTGCGTGGCGGCCAGACCGGTACCAAAGGGCGTGGTGCGCCAGGTGCCCAGGAACGTAGCGCCGCCCCGGGGCGCGGCGCCCCGCGCACTCAGCTTGAGCTGCGAGACGTAGGCCAGGGTGGTTTGCAGGCCATTGAGCGGCTGGTTGGGACCGGTTTCGGCCCGACTGCGGACCGGCAGATTATAGTTGTACACCTGTTCGTGCAGGTAATACGTGCCCAGGGAAAGGGCTTGCAGGTATTTGGAATGCGTGAGGTTCAGCGGCAGCCGCAGCCCGGCGCTGAAACGCGTGTACTGCCACTGGTCGCGGTAGGTGATGCCCCGGTAAAGCAGGGCCGCGTCGCGCCCGCCGTAGGTCACGTCGGCATCGAAGACCGGGAAGCGGCCCTGGTAGCTGAGCGCGCCCGTGACGCTGGTGGTGCGCTCCACCTGGTCGTAGCCCACGCCGGCAAAAACCTGGGTCGTATTCAGCAGATCCTGCGAGCGCAGGCCCACGCTCACCGTGTTGCCGCCGGGACTTTGCACCACGCCGTAGCTGAAGATCCGAAAGGCGTGCCGCAGCGGCGAATACCGCCGCACCCCGTAGCGCGGCGCCGCCGAATCGGGCCGGGCCAGCAGGCGCGGCACCAACCGACCAGCGGGCTCCTGCGCCGTGAGCGCGGTGGCGTAGGGCCCCGGCGCATCGGCCAGCGCGGGGGCCACGGGCGCCCAGGCCGTGGTATCGAGCGGCATTTCCACGACCCGGGCCCCGGTGGCGCGGTAGTCGTGGAAAGTCAGGTGGCGGCCATCGGGCGCCACGGCGGCGTGATACGCCCCCAGCGGCCGGGCCGTGACGCGGTACGTCTGGCCGGTGCGGGCGCGCACGGCATAAATATTATCGATCCCCGACTGCGCCGAATTATACAGCACAAAGTCGCCCCACGGCTGGGGATTGGCCAGGTTGACGTTGGCGACGGGCAGCAGCGGACGGGCCGTGCCGGTGGCGGGATCAATCAGCAGGATGGTTTTGCCGGCCGCGCTTAGGGCCACGGTCACGAGCTGGCGGCCGTCGGCCGACCAGCGGGGCTGCTGGTAAAAGTCGTTGTTCGGGTTGGGCAGAGTTTGAATCTCGGCGCCGGTGCGGGCGTCAAGCAGCACTAGGGCGTGGTGGTAGGCAGCGTCGGTGCGCACGGCCACCAGGCGCTGGCCGTCGGGCGAGAGGGCGGCGGCGGCGTAGCGGCCGCCCCGGCCCACCCGCGTGAGGCGCCCGGTTTTCAGATCCAGCACCTTCAGCTCGGAGGCAATGCGCTGGCCCCAGCGCGCGTGCTGCTGAAACTCGGGCCAGACTACTTTACCGCCATTCACCGACAGCATTTCCGGGATGTTGAGCTGACCCGGCACGAATACCCGCCGCTCGGCCCCGCGCCGGCTGAGCAGCACGAGCTGCGGAATATAATCCAGCCCCGTTTTCAGGGCCAGCACCGTGCTATCGGTCACGTACTGCGGGTATTGGTACTGGGCGAAGGTCTTTTCGGTCGCCGCAACCGCCAGCTCGCGCACCGGCGCGGGGACCGGCTGCATGGCCCGCTGCGCCTGCCAAGTCGAGTCGATATCCGTCATGGTGCGGCCGTAGAGCTGCTCCACGGTGAGGCCGGTGGCGTGGCGAATGCTACGGGAAAACGAGAATGGATAAAACGGAAACCGGTAGTACGAATCGAGCACCGTCGACCACACGGCCGGGCCGTAGTGGGTTTTGAGGTAGGAAGTCATGAAATAGCCCAGCACGTACCAGTCGGGCACGTTGTCGCGCAGGGAGCCGTTCACGGCTTTCTGGTAGGAATAGCGGTGGCCGGCGAGCAGATTGGCCCGCAGGCCCACGTTGAAGCTCGGGATGCGCCCGCGCCCGCTGCGGGTGAGGGCCGTTTCGGTGCCCACGGCATCGCCCTCGAAAAACCACTGCGGAACACCCACCGCCGCAATACCCAGCGCGCCATCGCCCAGCAGCGGCCCCAGCACCCGGCCCACGCCCTGGCGGGCCTTCTCAAACTGGCCCACGTGCCGGTACTCGTGCACCGCCAGCCCATCGAGCCAGTCGACGGTGCCCAGGCCCATGCCCTGCTGCGGGGTGGTAAAAAACTCGGCGTGCCGGGGCAGGAAAGTCACGAAGCCGTTGCTGACGGTGGTCTGGTTTTGCAGCACCACGCTGATGGGGCGCGGATTCACGCCGAGCGTGGCTACGTTGGGACCGTGCAACTGTTCGAGCCGGGCGGCCGTGCGCTGCGCCGCCGAGTCGATAGTGCCCGCGTACAGCACCCGAAAGTGGGGCGTGCGCACCTCCCGCCAGCGCAGCGCGGGCGGATTCTGACTCAGAACAGGCAGGCGCTGGGCCCGTCCCGGGGCACCTCCGGCCAGGGCCAGCAGCCCGCACAACAATAAACGACGCATACGGCTCCACTAATGAATGCGCAAGCAACGCCGGCCGACTGGCAAAAGCAACTGCGGGTGTGTTCAGCCGGGCCCGGGCGCAAAATACCGGCAACGGCAACGTCAGCCCTGAAAATATTTTGCTTTAACAATCAGCATCTTATCAAATTATTCGCTTGCTTCAATCCCGGCCTGAGAACTTTCCGAACTGGTTCAAAGTAATGGGGGTAAGCCAATCAATGTTGCTACATTAATTGTAGCAACATTGATTTTTCCGATTCATTTTTTTCCCCTTTTTACGTCCCCGCATCATGGCCGAAACCGCCACCGCCACCCAATGGGTCATCGACCCCACGCACTCCGAAGTGCAGTTCAAAATCAAGCACCTGGTTATTTCTTCCGTCACTGGCTCATTCAAAGCTTTTCAGGGCACCGTGCAGTCGGCCGGCGAGGGTTTTGAGAATGCGCAAGTGGAATTTACGCTCGATGTCGACAGCGTGGATACCAATCAGGAGCAGCGCGACGGCCACCTGAAAAGCGAGGAGTTTTTCGACGCCGCCAGGTTTCCGCACATCAAATTTGTTTCGACTTCCTTCGTGAAGCAGAGCGGCGAAACGTATAAGCTAACGGGCAATCTCACAATGAAAGACGTGACCAAGTCCGTGACGCTGGAGGCCGAGTACGGCGGCGCGGCCGTCGATTTCTACGGCAATAGCAAGGTGGGTTTCGAGGTCAGCGGCAAGCTCAACCGCAAGGAATTCGGCCTCACCTGGGGCGCCGTGACGGAAGCCGGCTCTATCGTCCTGGGCGACGACGTGAAGCTGATCATGAACATGCAACTGATTAAGCAAGCGTAGTTTAAATCGCTGAAAAAGCCGCCGCTATTGGCGCCGAAAAAGCGGCTGCTCCTTCCGGGGCAGCCGCTTTTTGGTGGGCAGATAAATTGGTTATTGCACCGAGGTCAGCTCTTTGTCCGGCACGCTCATGTCCTTGAGGGTGGCTGTCCCCCGCTCCTTGCGCGTGATGCGGGAGTAGAGGCTGATTTCCTGGTTGAAGAGAAATTCGAAGAACAGCCTGGTGTAGCTGCGGTGGGCCAGCAGCGGCTCGTAGAACTCGGGGGCCACGGTTTTGAGCTTGGGCAGGTTGTTCCACGGAATGCTGGGCATGTCGTGGTGCTCGTTGTGGAAGCCCACGTTGAGGTTGATGCCGTTGAGGCGGCCGTAGTAGGAATACGTTTCCTGCTCGGGGCTCAGCACGAGGTAATGCTCCTGGATCCAGCGGGCGCCGAGCGGGTGCAGGCCCACCGAAAACCAGAAGCTGAGGAATAGGTAGAGCAGGGCCGTCCAGCCGAAGAAGTAGACGATGGCCACGTCGAACGCGATCTGGGCCACGATATTGGCCACCACGTAGCGGTCGATGGTCGCCACCTCCTGGCAGCGGATGGTGCGGATGAGCTGAAAGACGGGGAAGAAAAACAGCCAGACCGCCTTGCCGATGCTGTAGTTCTGGATCAGCTTGGCCTCGTACCAGTCGGGCAGATCGGCATCCAGCTCGTGCACACCCTGAAAAACGTGGTGCTTGATGTGAAAATTCTTGAAGCTGATGGCCGTGGGAAACACCGACGGGAAGTTGGCCACAATGCCGGTGCCCACGTTCTGCCAGAGCTTTTTAAAGACCAGATTATGGGCCGCCTCGTGGATGACGACGAACAGCGTGTGCGAGAAAAACGCCCCGATCAGGTAGGCCACCGGGATGGTCCAGTACCAGGCCTGATTGCGCAGCAAGTAAGCCAGCACCACCTGCGCGGCCACGCAGCCGAGGCCAATGAGCAGCGTGGTAGGATTGCGGGTCATCAGCTGCTTCACCTCGGGGTGGGCTTTGATGATCTGGCGGGTACGCACCCGGTGCGGCTCGGGAGCCGTGGCAACGGTGAATGAAGTAGGAGCTGAAGCCATAGAAATCAGATTACCAACCCGGGAAAAAGCGGGCGTGGTGCTAAGCATACAAAAATAACCCGAATACGTTCAGGGCGGGCAGGGGCGCGGGGCGCTATTCCACCGTTAGCCGGGCGCGGCCCACGGCGGGCTGGCCGGCGGCCGAGAGCCCTTCGGCCGAGACTTGGAAGCTGCCCGCCGCATCAGCCGTGAAGAAGGTCAGCTCGACCTGGCCGCTGGCGTCGGTGCGCAGGTCGGGATTCCAGTAGAGGGTGCTGCGGCGCAGGTCGGGAAACTCGCGCCGGGTTTTGGGCGCGTCGTAGCGGGGCGCGTAGAACTGGCGGCCGCAGTAGTAGCCGGGCAGACGCAGGGCCAGCACGCCGGGCCGGACCTCGGTGTTGGGGCGGTAGTTGGGGCTGCCGCGCCGGGTGTAGATGGCAATGATGCCATTGCTGCCCCGGCTCCCGTAAATAGCTGCCTGGCCGCCCTTGAGCACTTCGATGGTTTCGACGTCGGCCGCCGGGAAGTAGGCCACGGCGCTGGCCGTAACGGGCACGCCATCGAGCAGAAACAAGGGGCTGCTGTCGCCGGCAAAAGACGTGATCCCGCGAATCTGAACCTGCATCTCGGACTCGGTGCCGGTCACGCTCACGCCCGCCATCCGGCCCTGCAGCATTTGCAGAACCGTGCCCCCATTCCTGGCCGACGGCAGGTCATCCATCCGGAGCACCGTGGCCGACGCGAGCGGATAGAGCCGGCGGGCGTCAGTCGCCACGGCCTTGTGGCCTTTCACCGTGACGCCGCCCAGCAGGATCGTTTTGGTCGTATCGAGCCGGAATTTCCGCTCGCCGGCGCGCTGGGTCTGGCTGCGGCCCAGGGCGGCCACCAGCCCGGCCGGGGGCTGCAGGGGCAGCGGCGGCAGTGGCGGGCCGGCCACCGGCGGGCCGGCGTCGGGGTGAATCAGCAGGTTTCGCCCGCCCCGGGCAGTCCGCGCCTGCAACACCAGCCGGGCCGTGTCGTCGCAGCTGCCCAGGCCGGTAAAAAGGAACCGGCCCTCCCGATCCGTGATCGTGCTCAGAAAGCGCTTCTCGGGTTTGGATTGCAGATAGGTGAGCACGCTGCCGGGCGCGGGCCGGCCGTTGGGCTGCGTGATCTGGCCCCTCAGGGCCAGGCTGCGCTCCACGCCGTAGTCGGGCGCAGGCGGCGGCCCGGCCCGCAGCTGCGACCAGGCAAAGCGCCGCCAGCCCTGGGTCAGCAGCAGGGCGTCGAGGTGCTGGGTAATTTCGGGGCTTGCCGGCTGAAAATAATAGCCCGGATCTTCCACGTAGCCGGTTAGGTCCGAAGTCAGCAGCAGGTACGAGGCGATGGTTTCGGCATCCGGGCCGAGCGCGCCAGCGTCAGTCACGGCCAGGGAAAGGTGCGCGGCCACCGGCTGCCCCGCGGCATCGGCCACGGCCACGCGCACGCGCACAAGCTGGCGCGGGCCGTAGCTGGGCCGGTCGGGCGCCAGGGTCACGCGCAGGGCCGGCTCATTCTGGGCAAAAGCCAGCCGTTCCGCCAACGGCGCGCCCTGCCCATCGAAGAGCGTAAACTGCACAATGCCGGACGGAAACTGGCTCCGGGGAATGCGGGTGGCAAAGGTTTCGGTCCCCGCCAGCTGGCCCCGGCCCACGTAGGCCGCCGTGCCGCGCACCTGCCCCAGCAGCAGCACCGGCCCATCGCCGCCCCCCTGCTTGCGGACGCTAACCAGAAAAGCACTGGCCAGCGTGACCACGTGCAGCGTGTACCCGCTGGCCTGCACCGCCGGCAGCGGCACCGCGATGGCCACTCCGGCCGGCGCCACCACAGCGTGGTACTGTTGCCCGGCGAGCGGCGTAAACACGAACGAGCCCATGCCCAGATGCCCGCTGCGAAAGCTGGCCACCACCTGGTTCCGGGCATCGAGCACCTGGCCGGCCACGTCCAGCCCGTGGGCGGCGTAATCGGTGGCTTTGAACGCCACCGTATTTTCGAGGCCCGCGATCAGATTTCCGCCTTCGGGGAAAAACTGGACATCGGGCGGGGCGGCCATGGCCGTGGCCAGCTGACGGGCGGCAGTCGCCCGCGCCCGCAGGGAGGCGGGCGGCGTAGCGGCCGGCGGCGCCGGCGCGGCCGGCCAGACCCGGAGGCGACGGTCGTAAAAAAAGTCCGGGCTGGCGTTACGCATCCAGCCGGTGTAGGCGCGCAGCCGATAGACGTCGGGACGCAGGGTATCGGGCAAAGTCAGGTCGCCGGCCCCGAGACCGGCGCTCAGGCGCAGCTCGCGCCGGGCCACCAGCCGGCCGCCCCGGCCCAGAAGCTCCACGTGCAGCACCCGGCTGAGCGTATCGGGCCGATGGGTGTCGGCCGCCACCACGTAGGCCCGGAACCAGATGGTTTCGCCCACGGTGTACACGGGTTTGTCGAGGTGGAGGTAGGCTTTTTCGAGGTGGCTGGCGGCGTAAAAGCCTTGCAGACTTTGCACCAGCCGCCGCAGGACGGCCCCGTCATCGGGTGGATTCTGCCCGGCCGTGGCCCCAAAAAGCAGCAAGCCCAAAGCTCCCCAGCGGCGCCAGAAGCGGAGCAGCCCATTAGTAGAAAATATCATTTATGAAAAAGTAATTAGTGGGTAGCGAATCTGTGGACTAAGTCCAAATATAATGGCACCTTACCCCGCCACTGCCCTCCCGCCCGGGGGCGCCGGCCCCGGCCCGAAACGCGCCGCCGGTAAGCCGAACTTTAGCCGCGTTTCCGGCTTTATATCAGTGGCGGGCGCCAACCAGCCGGGGAGTCGATTTCGTACGTGATGGCCCGCCCGCCGCAACTGCGGCCCGCCATTCCCGCCATTGTCCTTACCTTGATTTTTCCATGAAAAACTACCTGAAACCCCTGGTCGGCCTGAGTGTGCTGGCCGTTGCTTTTGCCTGCGGCTCGCAGCAGCCCGCCGGCGCCCAGAACCCGCCGCGCTCCACGGCCGGCTTCGCCCCGGCCAACCTGTCGGGGCTGGCGCTGGCCACGTTTGCCGGCGGCTGCTTCTGGGCGCAGGAAGAGGCTTTTGAAGAGATAAAAGGCGTGAAGCAGGTGGTGAGCGGCTACGCCGGCGGCACCAAAGCCAACCCCACCTATGAGGAAGTAGCCGACAAAAATACCGGCCACACCGAAACCGTCCAGATCTATTACGACCCCAAAGCCATCAGCTACCAGCAGCTGAGCGACATTTTCTTCCGGGCTTCGCATGATCCGACCCAGCTCAACCGGCAGGGGCCCGACTCCGGCCCCGAGTACCGCTCGGCCGTGTTTTACCGCACGCCGGAAGAAAAGAAAATTCTCGAAGCCACCATTGCCAAAGTCAATGCCTCGAAAGAATATAGCGGCAAAATCGTGACCGAGGTACTGCCGTTTCAGAAGTTCTGGCCCGCCGAAGCCTACCACCAGGGCTACTATCGACTGCACCCCGAGAGCCCCTATATCACCAATGTATCGCAGCACAAGGTTGAGCATGTGCGCCAGGTGTTTGCCAAAGAGCTGAAAAGCCCGCTCTAACCGGCGGCGATAACGAGCAAAAAAGCTCCGGTCAGGCTGACCGGGGCTTTTTTTACGGATTAACGCTCCACCTCCACCAGTAGCTTATATTTGAAAAAACACGCCGCTGGCGGGTAGTCACCTTTCGCTGTCTTTGCCGCACATGTCCGTTTCTACGCTGCTTACTCTGGATTTTGAACTGCTGTTTGCCGCGCTGCCAGTGCCTTTTGCGGCGCTGGCGCCAGATGGCAGCGTGGTGGCCATCAACGCGGCGATGATGACTCTACTCGCCCCGCCGGCCACCCCGGCGGCCCTCACCGGGCAGCCGCTGGCGGCGTTGCACGCCGCGCTCGCGGCGGCGGGCCACGCCCTGGCCCCCGCCCCGGCCTGGGCAGCGGGTCTGCGGGCCGCCCAGGCCGGCCCTACCCAGATTCTGCGGCCGGAATGGCAGCCCGAAATAACCCTGAACTCGCCCGCCGCCACCTACTGGGAAGCCACCCTGCAAGCCGTGCGCACCCCCACCGACGACGGCCCGCCGCCCGGCGAGCTGCGCTACCTGCTGCTGGGCCTGCAGAACGTGAGTGAGCCCCTGCGGGCCGCCGCCCTGAACCGCCGACAGCTGGAAGAAGCCCACTTTATAGCCGATAACCTGCCTCTGCTGCTGTGGACCGCCGACCCGGCCGGCCGCATCACTTACGCCAATGTTAACTGGCACACTTACACCGACTTTACCGCCGAAGAAACCTACGGCGAAGGCTGGATGAGCGCCGTGCACCCCGCCGACCTGGCCAGCACCCTGGCCCAGTGGCAGCAGAGCCTGCGCTCGGGCGTGGGCACCGATGTTTTGTACCGCCTGCGGCACGGCCCCACGGGCAACTACCGCTGGTACCTGGCCCGCGCCACAGCCCGGCGCGACGCCACCGGCCAGATCACGCAGTGGTTCGGCAGCAGCACCGATGTGGATGAGCAGCAACGCAGCCAGCAGCAGCTCGCCGCCCAGCAGGCCCACACCCAACTTATTCTGGATCAGCTGCCGCTCACCATCACCACCATGGCGGGACCCGAGCTGCGGTTTACTTTTCTGTCGGCCCGGGCCCGGGAGTTCATGGGCGGGCGGGCCGCCGTGGGCTGCACCGTGGCCGAATGCCTGCCCGAAGTAGTGGCCCAGGGCTTCCCCAATCTGCTGAATGCGGTGCGCGAGAGCGGCATCCCGCAATTTGGCTACGAAGCCCGAAGCCAGTTGCAGAACCCGGCCACAGGCCAGTTGCAGGAGCATTACTACAACTTCGGCTACCTGCCGCTGCACACTGAGCAGGGCCCGGGCGTGCTGGCCTACGGCCTCGACGTGACCGCGCAGGTGCTGGCCCGCCAGCAGCTCAGCGGGCACGTCGAAACCCTGACGGCCGAAGCCCGGGCCGCCGATCAGCGCCTGCGCCGCCAGGCCGAAGTGCTGCCCATCATCACCTTCACCACCGATGTCGACGGGCAAACTTCCTACCTCAGTCCGCAGTGGTACGCCTTCACGGGTCAGATGCCGGCGGCGGAAATTGAAGCCGCCAGCCGGATTGACGAATGGGTGCATCCCGATGATCAGGACCGGCTAAAAAGGGAGAGTGAGCAGTGTGTGGCCGACGCCCGGCCCTGCCGCATGGAAGTGCGCCTGCGCGCGGCCGACGGCCACTACCGCTGGTTCCTGACCGAAACCGTGCCCGAGCTGGATGCCACGGGCCAGATCCGGCAGCGCTACGGCTACCTGCTCGACGTGCACGAGCTGCGAAAGGCCCAGCGCGGCCTGGAAGCCAAAGACCGCCTGCTGAGTGAAATCCTGAGTCAGACGCCTGCCTTTATCGCCACCTTCACCGGGCCCGAGCACCACTACACCTTCTTCAATCCGCGCTATGCCGCGCTGCTGGAGAACCAGGCCCGCCTGCACCAGCCCCTGGCCGAGTGCGTGCCGGTGGCCCGCGAGTATGGCCTGATCGACATTCTCGACCAGGTGTACCGCACCGGCGAGACGTACGTGGGCCAGGAAGCTCCCTTTTGGGTGCCCGAAACGGCCACACTGGCGGCCTACGAGCTTTATCTCGACTTTACTTACCTCGCTCTGCGCGACGGGCAGGGCGAGGTCAACGGTATTCTGAGCTTTGGGCTCGATGTTACGGCCCGGGTGCGGGCCCGGCAGCAGAGCGAGGAGCTGGCCGCCGAAATGAACCGCCGCAACGAGCAGATTCGCACCATTACGGGTTCGGTGGCGGTCTTTATCGTCAATTTCAACCCCGCTGGGATTATTACCTATACCAATCCTTACTTCTACGAATACACCGGCATGGACCCCCACGGGCCGCCCGATGATGCCTGGCTGGCCCTGCCCCCGGACGACCGGGCGGCCGTGAACACCGTGGCCCAGGCAGCCATGGCGGCCGGCGAGCCCTTCCGGGCCACGTTCCGCTGCCGGCGCCACGACGGCGAGCTGCGCTGGTTTCAGACCAAGGCCCAGCCTTACTTCGACGCCGCCGGGCAGCTGGCCGGCTTCAGCGCGGCCACCGTGGAGATTCACGAGCTGCACGAGCGCACCGAGGAGCTGGCCCGCAGCCGGGCCGACTTCGCGGCCCTGGTCGACAACATCGCGCAGCTGGCCTGGATGGCCGATGCCAAGGGCCATATTTTCTGGTACAACCAGCAGTGGTACGACTTTACCGGGCTGAACTTTGCCGATATGCAGGGCCCGGGCTGGCAGCAGGCCTACGATCCGGCGCTGGTCGAGGGCATCAATGAGCGCTACCTGGCCTGCATTCGCAGCGGACAGCCGTGGGAAGACACCTTTCCGCTGCGCGGCCGCGATGGGCAGTACCGCTGGTTTCTGAGCCGCGCCCGGCCCATTCGCGACGCGGCTACCGGCGAGGCCCAGCGCTGGTTCGGCACCAACACCGACGTGACCGAGCTGCGCCGCCTGCAACAGCAGCTGAGCGAAAGCGAGGAGGAGCTGCGCGTGCAGGCAGAAAGCATTCCCCAGCAAATCTGGACCGCCGGCCCCGATGGCACGGTCGATTTTTTCAACCACCGCACCCTCGACTACGTGGGCAAAGCCATGGTGCTGAACGGGCCGGCCCGCTGGCTCAGCTTCGTGCACCCCGACGACCGCGCCGCCGTCACCGACCGCTGGAAGCACGCCCTCGATGGCCAGCACTACTACGAAGCCGAGTTCCGCCTGCGCCGCGCCGATGGCCAGTACCGCTGGTTTCTGAGTCAGGCCCAGGCCCGGCGCACGGCCAGCGGCCAGGTGCTGCGCTGGTACGGCACCAACACCGACGTGCACCAGCAGCGCCTGTTGCAGGAACAGGTGGTGGCCAGTCAGGCCCGGTTTCAGCAGCTGCTCGAAACCCTGCCCCAAATGGCCTGGACGGCCCGTCCCGACGGCAGCATCAGCTATTACAACCAGCGGTGGTTCGATTTTACCGGCAGTCCGCAAGAGGAATTCCAGGCCCTGGGCTGGGAACATTTCATGCACCCCGACGATTTGACGACC
>JAYWCH010000088.1:0-1768 GCA_043780755.1 Hymenobacter sp. | reverse complement strand
CACGGCCAGCGCGTGGCCGTAGCCGGGCTGCGCCACGAAGGCCATGAGCATGGGCAGGGCAATGGCAATGAGCCCGCCGATGTAGGGAATAAAGTTCAGCAGCGCCCCCAGTACGCCCAGCAGCAGCGCGTAGGGCACGCCAATGACGAGCAGCCCGACGGTGTTGAGCGTCGCCACAATACTGGCTTCAATGAGCAGGCCCACCATGTAGCTTTGAATGGTGGCTTTGCTCTCGCGCAGCATCTCGGCCACGCCGGAATCGCGCTGGCGGCCGGAGAAAACCTGGGTCAGGAAATCAATCAGCCGCCGCTGATAAAGGAAAAGCAGAAAGATGTAAACCGGAATCAGCGTGGCCACCACCAGCAGGCCCGATACGGCCGAGAGCGTGCCCCCCAGCAGGCTCGAAGCCCGGTTGCCGGCTTCGCCCACCCAGCCTTGCAGTTTCTGGTTGCTGAGGCCAAACTGGTTTTGCAGCCACGCGTGCACCTGCGTGGTGGTTTGGGCGAACTTGGTCTTGAAAAGTGGCATCTGGCTGGAAAGCTGCGAGGCTTCCAGGTAAATAAAGTAGAACAGGCCCAGCAGGGCCGTCACGCCCAGCACCACGGTGAGGGTAATGGCCAGCAGGTTGGGCACCCGGTGACGGATCAGCCACTGCTCCACCGGGTGCAGCATGATGGCGAAAATGGCCGCGAAAAAGAGCGGGAAGATGATTTCGCTGGCAATGTGCAGTGTGAAAACCACTAGCGAAAGGCCCAGCAAAACCAGCGGGGCTTTGACGTAGAGCGGAAACTGCAGCTCGCGGGTTGGTTCGGAAAAGTCGGGCATGGTGAGGGGGAAAGGCGGGCCGGGCCGGAGGTTCCGGCAGTCACGCTGGGCTTACGTTCGGGCCCCCGACGCGTTGCCGGACCTAGCGCGTAAAGTCGGCCACCACTTCCAGGAACATGGGCGAGGGGATTTCAACCGCCTGCCCGGTGGGCGTGAGCTGCCCGGTTTGCTGATTGACCCGGAAAGTCACCACGTTGTTGGAATTCTGATTGGCCACCAGCAGCAGGTTGCCGGCGGGGTCGAGGGCGAAGTTGCGGGGCGTTTTACCCTGAGTATCCACGTCCTGCACGGGCGTGAGCGTCCCGGCTTTAACATCGATGGCAAACACGGCAATGCTGTTGTGGCCCCGATTGGAAGCGTACAAAAACCGGCCGTTGGGCGAGACGTGAATATCGGCGCAGGAGTTGGCGCCCGCGTAGCCGGCCGGCAGCGCCGAGAGCGTTTGCAGCTCCCGGAACCGGCCGGCCGCCGCGTCGTACGTCAGGGCGGTCACGGTCGAGTTCAGCTCGTTGATGAGATAGGCAAGGCGGCCATTGGGGTGAAAGACGAGGTGGCGCGGCCCGGCCCCGGGCCGCGCCACGAATGCGGGCTCGGCCATTCGCGTGAGCTGGCCCAGCGCGGGGTCGAGCCGGTAGCCGTACACCCGGTCGGTGCCCAGGTCCACGGCGAAGGCGAAGGCATTGGTGGGGTCGGGCAGCAGGCAGTGGGCGTGGGGGCTGGTCTGATTGGGATGCGGGCCGTTGCCCTCGTGCTGGTCGGTGGCGGTGGGGGCGGCCAGGCGGCCATCGGCGGCCACGGGCAGCAGGCTGACATTACCGCTGGAATAATTGGCCACCAAAGCCGCTTTGGCGGTATGGTCGAGGCTGATGTAGCAGGGCGAAGCACCCTTCGACGGCTGCTGATTGAGCAGCGTTAGCCCGCCGGTGTGCGGGTCCACGGCGAA
>JAYWCH010000087.1:0-2964 GCA_043780755.1 Hymenobacter sp. | reverse complement strand
CTGGATGGGCTACGGCCTGGGCCTGTGGCAGAGCAACGGCCAGCCCACCGCCGCCATCAGCTCCTTTCTCAACAACCCGCCCGCGCCGGGCCTGGTGTACAATCCCGGCTTCGAGTACACCGGCGCCACCCAGAATCCGCTCGGCTGGAGCACGACCTCGTTTACCGGCGGCGACTACGACGCCGATCTCACCCGAGCCTACGGACGCGCCAGCGCCTACCAGCTGGCGCACCAAAAGGCGACGGCCTACCAGGTGCGCACCTACCAGTTCCTCAACAACTTGCCCAACGGCACCTACACCCTCCGCGCCTGGGCCCAGAGCAGCGGCGGCCAAACCACCTGCCAGCTTTACGCCAACAGCTTCGGCGGCAATGAATTAGCCATCACCCTACCCACGACCAACACCTGGACGCCAGTGCAGGTGGCGGGCATCGTCGTCACCAACGGTCAGTGCGAAATCGGGCTGCGCTCCAACGCCCTCGGCGGGCAAACCGCCAGCCTGGATGATGTAGAATTTGTCGCTTCGGCCCTGACAGCCTCGGCGGCCGGCGCGGACCAGCCAGGCTTCACGGCCGAAATTTTCCCCAATCCGTCCCCGGGCCCGCGCACGCTGTCGCTCACGCTGATCCACGATGAAAAAGTGCAGCTGTCTATCTTCAGCCTCACCGGCCAGCTGGTTAAAACGATAGCCGAACCGCGAGCCCTGAGCGCTGGCAAACAAACCTTTTCCTTTAAAACCAATGATCTGGCGGCCGGCACCTATCTGTTGCAGATTACCCACGGCGAAAGCGTGGCCGTGCGCAAGCTGGTGCAGCTATAAAAAGTCTGACAATCCTTTTTATCCTCATATTTTCATTATATCTTCACACTTAATCTCAATCCTCCCACTCATTTTATCACTTTCCCCAATTCTCATGAAGTCATTTATTACTTTTTTTGCCATGGGCGCCCTCACGGTCGCTTCGCTCACGGCCCAGGCCCAGTTTGCCGTCGATGGTCAGGCTTCGGCCGCTGAAATCGGCACCGGCATGGGCAAGTACCAACTCGCCGCTTCCTACAGCGGCAACCACCTGGACCCCGACCGGGGCCTGAGCGCACTCTACGTCGGCTACACCGCGACCACCCTTAATTTCATGCTGGTGGGCTCCGCCGAATCAGCCGCGGGCAGCTACCGCGCCCTGATCCTGTACCTTAATACGCCCGCCCAGCCGGGCATTCCCTCCGGCAATCAACTGGGCGGCAGCGACAATCAGTCCCCGCTCAAGCACAAGCCCACGATGGATATGGTGGTGGACCACGGCTTCCGCGTGTCGGTCGGCCCAACGACGGCTACCGCGTCCGACGTTTACTTCAGCACCGTTTCGTACGTGACCGGCACCAGCGTGACGCCGGGCACCGACAGCTACATTGACCACGGCAGCAAGGGCGGCGCCCAGGTTGTTTCCGGCGCCACCACGGGCCTGCCGGGCACCAAGTACGCGTACTTCAACACCGCCTCGCTCACGGCAAATACCACCAACGCGGGCCTGGAAATTGAGATTCCGCTCGCCGCCTTCGGACCGGCCGGCGCCGTTACCACAGGCTCGCGGCTCGATCTGTTCGCCGCCTATACCGACGGGGACGGCGTATTTTATTCCGAAATCATCCCCCAGATCACCGGCCGCACCACCACCCTGGGCCCCGACGTCGACTTCACGAAAATCGCCGGCAATCAGTCGATTGCTTACGTGCTGGGCTCGGGCGTGCTGGCTACCCGCAACCAAACTGCCGGCGCGCTCGACTTCACCGTGTTTCCCAATCCAACGCCGGCCAGTGCCGCCATTGCCTACACCGTACCCACCGGGCAGCAGGCCGTATCGCTGGCCGTTTACAATACGCTCGGCCAGCGCGTGCGCACCCTGGCCAACGCCCCGCAGTCGGGCCGCCAACAGTTTCCCCTCAACAACCTGCCCGCCGGCGCCTACCTCGTGCAGCTGCAGATTGGCGACCAGCTCACCAGCCGCAAACTGGTAGTACAATAGCCGATCCCCGCTCCGGCGGTTACGAAAAAAGGCGGTTCCGGGCAGGAATCACCTTTTTTCGTACTGAAGCTATATCAGGAAGTCATTTTGAGAAGTCGTTTGCAAAACGTCTGTCATCCTTGGCTGGCGTCCGCTTGCGAAGGATGACAGACGTTGTGACTGCCTAAACAGCTTCACTGATAAAGCTGGTGACTACGCAGTCTGCCGGGCAGCTCGCCGCCCGGTCCGGGCAAAATCAGGTCGTTTTTTCCAGGGCCATGTCGCAGACCGGGCACTTGCCGGGCGCGCTGCTCTGGCTGCCGGCGCAGCGCATGGGGCACTCGTAGCGGGCCGCCGCCGGAACCACTTCGGGCTGGCCGGGCGCCGCTGGGGAAGTGGCGACGGGCGTGGCAGCAGCGGGAGCGGCGACGGTAGTCGCGGGCTTGCGCGACCCGCAGCTGCTAAGCAGCGAGGCGCTGGCAATCAGCAAAAGGGCAATAAACGGACGGGTTTTCAAGAACATAGCTGAAGGAAAAAACTCAAACCGGGAAACCGGGGATTGGTTGCGGGATGGATTCGGGGCCAGCCCCAAATTTAGCGCGACCAGCCCGAAGCGGAGCCGAAAAACTTACCAGTTAGGGCCGGCTGAAACGCGGATCGCGGATGAACGTCGAATCCGTGAGCGTGCGCAGGAAGGCGACGATCTGCGCCTTTTCGGTCACGGTCAGGTCGAGGGTGAAGCTTTGCTGGCGCGGGTCGTTGGTAGTATTAAGCAGCAGCGGGTCGATGTTGGGACTGTTCAGGGCCAGGTTTTCGTTATAATGATCTACTACCTGATCGAGCGTCGTGAAGCGGCCATCGTGCATGTAGGGCGCGGTCAGGGCAATGTTGCGCAGGGAGGGCACCCGGAATTTCCCGTTGTCGGTGGCCTGCCCGGTGAGGGCGCCCAGGCCCGGATCGGACG
>JAYWCH010000086.1:0-4360 GCA_043780755.1 Hymenobacter sp. | reverse complement strand
GTGCTGACCACGAGGTCGGCAGGTGCGGCGACGGTAAATGCGGCACTGGCAGGCAGGCAAGGAGCGCTGACCACGACGTTGCCGGTGGCCGTGGCGCCGCTGGGCACCACAAAAGTGAACGATGAGCCGATGTTGCTGCTGATGGCGGCAGTGGCCCCGTTCACGCTCAGGCCCGTGGCGGCGCCCAGGTTGGTGCCACTGACGGTGATGGTCTGACCCACCGCGCCCGAAGCCGGGCTCAGGCCGGTGATCGTGGCGGCGGCCGGGGCCGTTACGCTCACCGTGGCGGTGGCCATGCTGGTGTTGTTATTGGCATCGGTGACCGTCAGCAACACGTAGTTGGGGCCGGCCACGTCCGAACAACTGTAGCTAACCTGCGTGGCCGGGGCGGTGTAAACGGCCTGCACGGCCAATAATTTTCCGTAACCCGGGCACGGGTCGCCAAAGATCATGCTGGAAGCGAAGATGCTGGCCGTATTCTTACCCACCAGGTACGAGGCGACTACCGCCTGGCTATTCGGCGAATTACAGTTGCTATTCACAAGGTAGCCGCCATTGCCGTTGCCCGTCGGCATACCGTAGCTGGCGAAGGTAACGGCCGTGAATAAGGCGCCGTTCGGGGCGGTGAGCGTGAGTACCCCGCCCTCGGACACCACGCCGTAGACGACTTTTTGCACCTGATAAGTTAGGGTGCCGCAGTTGGTGGGGGTACTGGCATTGTTGACGGCCGTAGCGGTCAGGATGCCGGTGCCATTGGCGGGCAGCGCCACGGTGGTGTTTTGAGCGATGGCCGTGGGTAGTGGGCAGACCAGGGTAAACATTATTCCGTTGCTGGTGCCAATGGGAGTGGTCACCGTGACCAGGCCGCTGGTGTTACCGGCGGGGACGGTTACCGTGACGGTGGTGGCATTCACGACGGTAAAAGTCGTCGCGGCCGTACCGCCGAAACTCACGCCGGTCGCACCGGTCAGATTGGTGCCCGTGAGAGTGATATTGGTGCCGGTTGGGCCGCTGACGGGGCTCAGGCTGGTGAGAGTTGGTGCTATTGCGGCACTGACCCCCATGACATTGAGTATCCCACTGCCATTGTTAGCAACCTGCACACTGGTAACCGCCTTGGTCCAGTTCGCCGTGCTGAGTGCTAGTGTCGTCTGATACAGACACGGATTAGCGGCGTTGTTTTCGATGTTATCAGCTCGCAGACTGGTTCGGCCAAGTCCGGTGATGGCCGCATTGGTGCCGCCATACCAGTCGGGGACCGAATTTGCGCCGAAAAACTGCGTGGTGCCATCGGAGAACATCACCGTCACATCCATGCTGGCGGCGCCGCTGCCCGAAGCAGCCAGTACATACAGGGTTCTTAGCACCTGGGGCTTGCTCAGCGTGAGTACCCCATTGCTGCTGGTTACCAGGCGCAGGGAGTTGTTGGCCGAATAGCTGGCCAACTGGAAGGGCAGCCCCGAGGTAAGGGCACTGTTGATGAGCCCGCCCGTAGGCAGGCCAACCGTCGCGGAAAAGCCGGCCGCGTTACTGTGGCCCAGCTCCATGAGCACATTGCCATCGCCGCCCGAAGAGATGAGCCCATTTGCGGTGGAAGCAGGATTATCAAATGCCGCCGTGACGGTACTGACGGAGCTCACATACTTTCCATTGGCTACTACGTCAGCGGTATAGCCCGTCACCGTAAGGGCCTGGTAGTTTTGAGCCTGGGTAGCCAGTGAGCCGGCCAGCAGGGCCAGTACTGGCAGCAACCGTCGGGAACGGCCACCCAGGGTAAGAGAGAAAAGGTTTTTCATATAAAGAAAATGATGCGTCGGGAGAAGTGAATAGTAGTGGTAAATCTACTGGTAACTTTTTATATACATTAATATATATTTTTTTAATTATGAAAAAGGCATTGCGATGCGTGAGAAACTGCAAAAAAATAACCTCAAGCTTTGTTAGGTTTTTAGCTTGTCTGACAGAATGATCCATAAAAAGGCAGCATAATCGACTGACCGTACTCAAATCCATCCTAGTGGTCGGCGCCGGAAAAGTTCATGTTTTAAGGAATCCCCGGCTTGAGGTGGTCGCATAGGAGCAGGGGCCGGGCACTTGCCCGGGCGATGGTGGTGCTAGCGGGGGCCTGACCCGTCCGTATCCCTTTGCCAACCGGCAGTTTGTGCTGAGCCCGTTCCCGCCCGCCCGGCCCCGGTCATCTTTCCCCTATCTTCCCAACTCCATGTTTCCACCCAGCTACCCCCGTATGGACGTGCTCACCCATTACCGCGCCTGCAATCTCTGCGAAGCGATCTGCGGCCTCGAAATCAAACACCAAAACGGCCAGGTGCTGAGCATCGCCGGCGACGCCCAGGATCCCTTCAGTCAGGGCCACATCTGTCCCAAAGCCCTGGGTATGAAGGATATCTATGAGGATTCCGACCGTCTGCGCCAGCCCCTGAAGCGCACCGCCACCGGCTGGGAAACCGTAAGCTGGGACGCGGCCCTCGACGAAATCGCCGCCCGCCTGCTTCAGCTGCGGGCCGCCCACGGCCCGCACGCCACGGCCTACTACGCCGGCAATCCCACCGTGCACAACTCCGGCACCCAGCTTTCCACCCCCGGCTTTCTGCGGGCGCTGGGCTCGCGGCACCTGTTCTCGGCTTCGTCGGTCGATCAGCTGCCGCATCACTTCGCCGCCTGGCAGCTTTACGGCCACCCGCTGCTGCTGCCCGTGCCCGACCTCGACCGGACTGACCACTGGCTGATTCTGGGCGGTAACCCGCTGGTATCCAACGGAAGCCTGATGACGGCGCCCGACGTGGCCAACCGCCTCAAAGCCATTCAGGCCCGGGGTGGCAAAGTGGTCGTGGTGGACCCCCGGCGCACCGAAACCGCCGCCCGGGCCGACGAGCACCACTTCATCCGCCCCGGCACCGACGTCTTCCTGCTCTTGGCCATGACCCAGGTGCTCTACGCCGAAAATCTGCTGCGCCCCGGCCGCCTCGCCGCCTGCACCGACGGCATTCCCGCGCTGGGCGCGGCCGTGGCCGGGTTCACGCCCGAGCGGGCCGGCGCCATCACCGGCCTCGCGCCGGCCGCGATCCGCACGCTGGCCCGGGAGCTGGCCGCCGCCGGCCGGGCCGTGGTCTACGGGCGGGTGGGCGTGTCGGTGCAGGAGTTTGGGGGCTTGTGCCTGTGGCTGGTGAATGCCCTGAACCTGCTCACCGGGCACCTCGACGAGCCCGGCGGCTACATGTTTGCCACGCCCGCGCTCGACCTGCTGGGCAAGCCGCAGCCCTACGCCCGCTACGACCGCTACCGTAGCCGGGTGCGGCAGGTGCCCGAGTTTATGGGCGAGCTGCCGGTGGCCTGCCTGGCCGAAGAAATCCTATCGCCCGGCGCCGGCCAGCTGCGCGGCCTGATCACGAGC
This sequence comes from Hymenobacter sp., assembly GCA_043780755.1. Classification (GTDB taxonomy): domain Bacteria; phylum Bacteroidota; class Bacteroidia; order Cytophagales; family Hymenobacteraceae; genus Hymenobacter. The sequence goes on along the minus strand of JAYWCH010000086.1, from coordinate 948 downwards.
TGCGGCAACCCCGTGCTCTCGACGCCCAACGGCCCGCAGCTGGAAACCGCCCTGGCGGGCCTGGAATTCATGGTGTCAATTGATATCTACCTCAACGAAACCACGCGCCACGCCCACTTCATCCTGCCGCCCGCCACGGGCCTCGAGACGGCGCACTACGACGTCTCGTTTCACGCCCTGGCCGTGCGCAATACCAGTCGCTACTCCGAGCCGCTGTTCGAGAAAAGCCCCACGGCGCGCTACGACTGGGAGATTTTTGAGGGCCTGCGGCAGCGCCTGGAAGCGGGCGCGGCCTACGACCCCGCCACCGCCCCGCCGCTGGAAAACCCCGCCGCCAAGCTCGACCTCGGCCTGCGCTACGGCGCGTACGGCGCCCCGGATCAAGGCGGCCTGTCGCTGGCCACCCTGCGCGCCCATCCCCACGGGATCGACCTCGGCCCGCTGCAATCCCGCCTGCCCGAAACCCTGCGCACGGCCGATCAGCGCATCAACCTGGCCGCGCCGCTTTTTCTGGCCGACCTCGACCGCGCCCGGCGGGTGCTGACGGCTCCGTCCGCCGTAGCCTCCGATCAGCTCCTGCTCATCAGCCGCCGCGAGCTGCGCAGCAATAATTCCTGGATGCATAACCTGCCCCGGCTCATCAAAGGCCGCAACCGCTGCACCCTGCAAGTACACCCCGAAGACGCCGCCACCCGCCAGCTCACCGACGGACAGCTGGTGCGCGTCCGTTCCCGGGTCGGCAGCATTGAGCTGCCGGTGGAGATCACGGCCGCGCTCATGCCCGGCGTCGCCAGCATGCCCCATGGCTACGGCCACCACCGCCCCGGCACCCGCCTCGCCGTGGCCCAGGCCCACGCCGGCGCCAGCATCAACGACCTCACCGACGACACCCGCCTCGATGAGCTGACCGGCAACGCCGCCCTCTCCGCCGTCCCCGTCTGGGTCGAA
>JAYWCH010000085.1:0-2569 GCA_043780755.1 Hymenobacter sp. | reverse complement strand
GTGCGCGAAATCATGGACCTGTTTGAAAAAACGGCCCGGCGGCGGAGCATCACTTTCCGGTTTCTGCCGGCCGAGCCAGTTATCAGCCTCTGGTTCGATGGCGATATTCTGGATAAAGTATTTTCCAACCTGCTCTCCAACGCCTTCAAGTACACCGCCGATGGCGGCCAGATTACCGTGAGCCTGCAAGTAGTCGCGGCCACCAACACCGTGCGGGTGAGCGTGGAAGACAATGGGCGGGGCATTGCCGAAGCCGACCAGCCGCATATTCTGGGCTGGTTTTACCAGGGTAGTCAGCCGTCGGCCAACAGCTCCGGGGTGGGGCTGGCCCTGGCCGAGGGGTTGACCCGCCTGCACGAGGGCACGCTCTCGTTTCGCAGTCAGCCAGGCCACGGCAGCACTTTTGAAGTGAGCCTGCCGCTGACCCGGCCGGTTACCTTTCTGGAAGCTGCGCCCGCGCCGGCGTACACGCCCACGCTCGAACCCGACCTGGCCGACGAGCCCGGGTCCCCCCCCGAGGTAGCGGCCCCGGCGCGGACCGCCATCACGGTACTGGTGATTGAAGACCACGAAGAAGTGCGCAACTTTCTGGTGCAGAAGCTGCAGCCGCACTTTCAGGTGAGCGCCGCCGCCGATGGCGCCACCGGCCTGCGCCTGGCCGGCGAAACTATTCCCGACGTGATCGTGTGCGACGTGAACCTGCCCGAGCTCAGCGGCCTGGAGTTGGTGGCCGCCCTGCGGGGCGACTGGCGCACGTCGCACATTCCGCTGGTGCTGCTCACGGCCGGCGATGCGCCCGAGCAGCAGATTGCCGGCGTGCAGGCCGGGGCCGATCTCTACCTCACCAAACCCTTCAATCCCACCTTCCTGCTCGAAAGCCTGCGCACGCTGCTGCGCAACCGCGACCAGCGGCGGGAGCACTTCCGCCGTGAGCTGAGCGTGGACACGGCCACCGTGGCCCCGCAGCGCGTGGACCAGAAATTCCTGGCCGATCTCACTGCCATCATCGAGGCCAACCTCGACCGGCCTGCCCTGAACGTCGACGATATTGCCCGCAGCCTGGGCGTGTCGCAGATGCAGCTCTACCGCAAGGTGAAGGCCCTGCTGGGCACCGGCGTCAGCGACTACATTCAGAACCTGCGGCTGACCAAGGCCCGGCAGCTGTTGCTGCACGAGGGCAGCGCCATTGCCCAGGTAGCCTACCAAACCGGATTCTCCTCGCCGTCTTACTTCGCCACGCTCTTCAAAGGCAAGTACCAAGTGTCGCCTTCGGAGTATAAAGCCCTGCACGGGCCCCTGCAACACTGACCGAATTCTGCAAGTCGTGTCTGATTAGTAATGATTTGGGGGCCTTACAGCGTTGGTCGACAAATGCTAAATACCTCATTTTTAGTATACTAATTTCAATTAATCGACCTGCAAGAATTCTGCAAGGATTTGAAGGAATGCAGCAAGGCTTTAGCGGGCAGGAAGTGGACTTTTGGGAAACAATTCGGTAATGCTCCCCCATGATTCAGCGCAAAGTTCTCTTCTGGTCCATTGTCACCGCCCTCGGAGGATTCCTGTTTGGTTTTGATACTGCTGTGATCTCGGGGGCCGAAAAAGCCATCCAGCAGCTCTGGAATCTGAACGCTGTGGAGCACGGCCTGACGATTTCCATTGCCCTGATCGGCACCGTGCTGGGCGCCATGTTCGGCGGGATCCCGTCGGACCGGCTGGGCCGCCGGCAAACCCTTCGCTGGATTGCCGTGCTCTACTTAGTGTCAGCCGTGGGCGCGGCGCTGGCTCCGGCCTGGGTGCCGTTCATGATCTTCCGCTTCCTGGGCGGGCTGGGTGTGGGTGCCTCCTCCGTCACGGCCCCGCTTTACATCTCGGAGATCTCACCGGCCAATTCCCGGGGTAAGCTCGTGGGCCTGTTCCAGTTCAACATCGTCTTTGGTATTCTCATCGCTTACCTCTCCAATTATTTGCTAGCCAATGTCGGTACGCACTCCTGGCGCCTGATGCTGGGCGTGCAGGCCGTCCCGGCCGTGGCGTTCCTGCTCTTTCTCTTCCGCGTGCCCGAAAGCCCACGCTGGCTCCTGCTGCACGGCCGCCTCGACGAGGGCCGCGACGTGCTGCGCATCATCAATCCCGACACGGTGGAAACGGATGTGGCCGCTATTCTAAACTCGCAGTCCCACGCGGCCCGGCAGAGCGAGTCGCTCTGGGCCCGGCAGTACCGCACGCCGGTGCTGCTGGCCGTGGCCTTCGCCTTTTTCAACCAGGTGTCGGGCATCAACGCCATCATTTACTACGCCCCGCGCATTTTTGAAATGACGGGGCTGGGGCAGGGCGCGGCACTGCTCTCGTCGGCCGGCATCGGGCTGGTCAACTTCTGCTTTACCCTGTTGGGTGTCAACCTGATCGACCGGTTTGGCCGGCGCACGCTCATGCTGGTAGGCTCGGTGGGCCTGATTCTCATGCTGGGGCTGGTGGCGCGGGCCTTCTATAGCCAGCAGTTCAACGGCTACACCGTACCGGCGCTGCTCTTTGGCTATATTGCTTTCTTTGCGTTCTCGCAGGGCGC
>JAYWCH010000084.1:0-1793 GCA_043780755.1 Hymenobacter sp. | reverse complement strand
AGGGTTTTCACCGCCCGAATCGTTTCCTCGTCCAGGCCGGAGCCCAGTCCTTTCACCACTTTCACATCCGATACGTTGCCTTCGGCATTCACGGTGAAGCTCACGAAAATGCGGCCTTCAACCTGATTGCGCATCGCCAGCGCGGGGTACTTAACGGCTTTCTGGATGGCCGCGACAATGGCGCCATTGCCACCGCCACCGGGCAGCTGCGGCATCTGTTCCACGTAGGTGTAGACTTTGTTTTCAACAACCGCCTCAACTACTTTGTCGCCGTTGCCCGAAAGCTCGGTCAGGTCCGGAGCATCCGTATTCCCTTTTACCGATACGGTAGCCACGGTTTTGTCTTTCAACTCTTCCTGGTCCGGCACTTCTTCCTTCTTCACTTCCTCATCTTTTTTCACTACCGGCGGCGTGAATTTGATGGTCGTAAGCTTGGGGGGCGGGGGTGGGGGTGCCTCGGGGGGCGGCGGTGGGGGTGGCGGTTTGGTGTCGTCGAGCGGCGGAGCATCCATCAGCACGTTTTCCTGGAGGTTTTTCTTGGCCTCCTTCGGCATCTTATCTTTCAGATACTGCGCGATGAGGGGAAAGAAAACCAGCAGGGCAAACACGGCTGTAGCGATAACCAGGGCCCGGGTAACGTGCCGCTGATACAAGCGACGCAGGACATAAGCCCCGTATGCCTTATTGCGGCCTTCAAAAACGATATCGTTTAAGCTGGCCTTGGCAAGTTGCGCGTTATCCATCATAGGGCTGATTCTTTAATAAGGTCCAGATCGTCTTTTGGTACCTTCACCAGCGCGTACTTCTTCTGGTTCGTGATGTTCATCTCGTCCAGAATATCGACCATGTTCTTATACTTGGCCTCGTCCGTTGGTTTGATGAGGATAATCGTCTTGGGCTGCTGCTGCAGGCGGGTCAGGAGCACCTGACGGATGCCGGCGGCCGAGAAGTTAGTAACCAGTAACTGCGGCTTTGGAACGGTCTTATCGGTCGGCGTATTGAGGCCGAAGTAATAATAGGCCTTGTTATCCTTGCCGAGGATGATGGTCATGGCTTCGGAAGCCTTGATCTTCGTGTCCTCAACGTCGTCGGTTTTCTTCACCGGCATCGTGAGCTGCATCACGTTGGGCTTGGCGAAGGTGGTGGTAAGCATGAAGAAGGTAAGCAGGAGGAAGGCGAGGTCCACCATTGGGGTCATGTCGATTTTGGTCGACATTTTCTTGGCCCGCTTCTTCCCACCCTTACCGGAGTCGGCTTTTCCTTGAATTTCTGCCATGGGATTTACTGAAGTGAAATAGACGGGAAAACAGGCCGCTTGTGGTCACTAGCCGCGATTAGCGGGTAGCAACAGGCTTATTTTCCAGGTCCGTAATGAGGTTGAAGCGGTTGATGTCCTTCTCCTGTAACACCTTGATGACTTTCTGTACCGTGGGTACATCGGCGTCGCCATCGCCCTTGATAGCGATGTAGGTAGGCTTGTGGAAAATGGCTTGGTTCGCCCGGCGCGATTCCAGCACCCAGTCGATCAACTGGTTGTTGAGCGAGTCGAGCGGGACGCCCGGTGAGCTTTTATTGATGGCCTTGCGATCTTCCTTGCTCATGTTGAGGTAGGAAGCGAGCTGGCTGACGGGCACGCCAAAATTAGGCAGGTCGCCAAATGCTTTGGCCTGGGCCGCGGTGAAGTTTACGCCGTACTTGGCGCCAACCCGCTGCAGGGCCTGAATCTTGGTCTGCGTGGCATCGACGCCAAAAAACACGCGCTTATTCTTGTCGATGGTCAGCGTGATAACATT
>JAYWCH010000083.1:0-2623 GCA_043780755.1 Hymenobacter sp. | reverse complement strand
GGACCTTATCAGGTCTGATTAGCGACTGATAAGGTCCTTCGCAAGCGGACGCCAGATAGGGATGACAAACGCGCCGAGAAACGGCTTTTCGAACAGCTTTCTGGTAAAAGACTTGTCAGCCTCCATAAATCAATTGTCAACTCTCCAAGATTCGTCTCCAAATCAAATTTGGCCATGCAGAGCTGTGCCAGCGGCAAGCCTGCGCTGGGGTTACGCGGCTCGTCCACGCGAGGCAGAGCCGCACCATGGCAGGCACGGGTTACGTGCGCTAAACCCGCGCCAGGCGCGAGGACAACGAAGTTAATCCGTCCGCGGGCAGAACAAATCCCGCTAAGCAGGTTGATCATGACCGGCCCGGGCGGCGGGCTGGGGCGCCGACGATTCGGCTTTGCCGACCACGGGCTACATTTACCCGCTTAATCTATCATATCTTTCCATGCGACAGTTTTTTAAATTCGTGCTGGCCACCATCGTGGGGTTGCTGGCGTTCAGCTTCCTGGGGTTTTTAATCCTGGCCGGGATTATCGGGGCGGCGAAGAGTGCCGGCGAGCACAAGGAAACGGCCTCCAACTCCGTGCTGGAGCTCAAGCTCAACGAGCCGCTGAGTGAGCGCGGGCGCGACAGCAAATTCAGCTTTGGCGGCAATAATTCTTCCACCGGCCTCATCAATCTCAAGGGTGCCATCCGCCGGGCCAAGGGCGATAGCGACATTAAGGGCATTCTGCTCAATCTCGACATCGTGCAGGGCGGCATGGCCTCACTGGAAGAAGTGCGCGACGCGCTGCTGGACTTCAAGAAGTCGGGCAAATTCATCGTCGCCTACCACGAAGTGTGCTCCGAGAAGAGCTTTTACCTCTCCTCCGTGGCCAATGAAATTTACCTGCACCCCCAGGGCACGCTCGAATTCAACGGTCTGAGCACGGAAGTCATGTTCTACAAGCGGCTTTTCGACAAGGCCGGGATTCAGCCCTACATCTTCCGGGTGGGCTCTTTTAAGAGCGCAGTGGAGCCGTTTTTCCGCGAAAACTTCTCCGACTCGGCCCGCTACCAGACCGTTTCGTTTCTGAATTCCATCAACGGCCACATGATCGGGCAGGTGGCCGCCGCCCGGGGTATCGCCCCCGCCCGCCTCAAGGTCATCTCCGACTCGATGCTGGTCCACAACGCCCCCGATGCCCTGCGCCTGAAGCTGGTGACCAAGCTTGGCTACTTCGATGAAGTGCAGGACTACCTGCGCGGCAAGCTCGGGCTGGCCAAGGATAAAAAGCCCAGCCTCGTCAGCCTCAGCGACTACACCGATAGCGAGGACGCCACCGATAAAGAGAGCAAATCCAGCGGCAACCGCATCGCCGTGATTTATGCCGAGGGCGATATCGTGACCGGCCGGGGCTCCGATAATAACATCGGCAGCACCAAGTTTGCCGAGGCCATCCGCAAGGCCCGGCTCGATGATAAGGTGAAGGCCGTGGTGCTGCGCATCAACTCGCCGGGCGGCTCGTCGCTGGCGTCGGATATCATTTACCGGGAGGTGCTGCTCACCAAGAAGGTGAAGCCCATCATCGCTTCCATGTCGGATGTGGCGGCGTCCGGCGGCTACTACATCGCCATGGCCTGCGATACTATTGTGGCCCATCCCAATTCCATTACGGGCTCCATCGGGGTCTTTGGCGTGCTGCCCAATATTCAGCCGCTGCTGGCTGACAAGCTCGGCATCACGGTGGATCGTGTGACGACCGGCAAGTTTTCCGACCTGCCCACCATCACCCGCCCACTCTCCGATTTCGAGAAGCGCACCCTGCAGCACGAGGTCGATAATATCTACGCCGACTTCACCACCAAAGCCGCCCTGGGCCGCCACATGCCCGTTGAGCGCCTGCGCCGGCTGGCCTCGGGCCGCGTCTGGAGTGGCCTCGAAGCCAAGAATAACGGCCTGGTCGACGTCCTCGGCGATTATGCTGATGCCCTGCGCATTGCCGCTGCCCGCGCCCACCTCAAAGCCGCTGATTTCCGCGTGCAGCGCCTGCCCCGGCGTAAGTCGGAGCTGGAAAGCCTGTTCGCCATGTTCAACGGTGGCGATAATGAGGAAGCCAAAACCAAAGCCCTCCAAACCGAGCTCGGCCCGCTCTACCCCGCCTTCGCCCAGTACCAATTGCTGATGCAGATGCGCGGCGTGCAGGCCCGCCTGCCCTATGTGCTGGATATTAAATAACTTCTTTTAGCACGGAGGAAAAGGAGCAAAAAAGGAGTTTCACCGAGTTCGGTTCTTCGTTTCACGGAGTCCCGTTTTTCGTGAAACTCCTTTTTTACTCCTTTTCCTCCGTGCGAATCTTTACTCCTCCATGCTCCAGCAACTCCACGCCGCCACCACCTACATTCAAGCCCGGTCCAATCATTTTCAGCCCGACACCGGCATCATCCTCGGCACCGGCCTCGGCGCCCTGACCCGCGAAGTAGAAGTTGAGTACGAAATCAACTACGCCGACATTCCCCATTTCCCCCTTTCCACCGTGGAAAGCCACGCGGGCCGGCTCCTGCTGGGCCGTATGGCCGGGCGCAAGGTGGCGGTGTTGCAGGGCCGATTCCATTACTACGAAGGCTACTCCATGCCCCAGATCGTGCTGCC
>JAYWCH010000082.1:0-27330 GCA_043780755.1 Hymenobacter sp. | reverse complement strand
GCCAGCGCCGTGTTCGGCATCAATCCCTTCGACCAGCCCAACGTGCAGGCCGCCAAAACGGCCACCGACGGCCTGATGAAAGTGGTGGAAGCGCAGGGTCACCTGCCCGAAACCAGCTCGCCCGCCGCCCGCGAAAATGGCGTGGACTACTACTCGGCCGCCACCGGCGAGGGCGCCACGGGCGTGCTAAAGGCATTTTTTGCCCAGGCACGCCCCGGCGATTTCCTCTGCCTGCAAGCCTACCTGACCGAAACACCCGCCGTGAGCGCCAGCCTGCAAGCCCTGCGCCAGCGGGTGCAGGAGCAGCTGCACATCGCCACGACCTCGGGCTACGGGCCGCGCTTTCTGCACTCCACCGGCCAGTACCACAAGGGCGGGCCGGATACGGGTTTGTTCGTGCAGTTCACCGACGACAACCCGCGGGACCTGCCCCTGCCCGGCCGCTCCTACACCTTCGGCACCTTCAAAAACGCCCAGGCGCTGGGCGACCTGGAGGCCCTGCATGGCTACCACCGGCGCACGCTGCGTGTGCACCTCGGCTCCGATGCGGAACAAGGGCTGCGGACGCTGCTCGCGGCGCTGCCGGCCGAGCTGTAGGGCGCGGTTTCGGCCGGAGTTTTCAGGTAATTGAAAAGGAGCCGGGGAAGTCTTTCAGCTAAACTTCCCCGGCTTTTTGAATGGTATTTCTCCTGTTGGGCTCCGGCCTTTTTCCCATTTCTTTTACTATGAATACGAAGTCATTCTTTCTTCCCCGGCGCGGGGGCCTGCTCGGCTTACTGGGCATGCTGCTGGGCACCTCGGCGGCGCTGGCCCAACCGGCGGCGCCGACGGAAAAGCCCGGCGGCAACCCCATTATCCGGCTCAAATACACGGCCGACCCGAGCGCCATGGTCGATAAGGGTACGGTGTACCTCTACACCGGGCACGACGAGGCCCCGGCACGGCAGGAACGGTACGTCATGCACGAGTGGCTGTGCTTTTCCTCCACCGATATGGTGAACTGGACCGAGCACCCGGTGCCGCTGAAGGTGACGGATTTTGCCTGGGCCAAGGATGACGCCTGGGCCTCGCAGGTGATTGCCCGCAACGGCAAGTACTACTGGTACGCAGCCGTGGAGCACGGTACAATCCCCGGCAAAGCTATCGGCGTGGCCGTGGCCGACAACCCGCTCGGCCCGTTTAAGGACGCGCGCGGCACGGCGTTGATTACGAATGACATGACCACCGACAGCAAGATCGGCTGGGACGACATCGACCCCACGGTTTTCGTTGATGACAAAGGCCAGGGCTACCTGTTCTGGGGCAACAGCAGCTGCTACTACGCCAAGCTCAAAGCCAATATGACCGAGCTGGACGGGCCGATCAAAACCATCAAGCTGCCGCAGTACACCGAGGCGCCCTGGGTGCATCAGCACAACGGCTGGTACTACCTCTCCTACGCCTCGCAGTTTCCCGAAAAAATCGTCTACGCCATGAGCCGCAGCCTGGAAGGGCCGTGGGTCTACAAGGGCGTGCTGAACGAGCTGGCGGGCAATTCCAATACCAACCACCAGGCCATTATTGACTTCAAGGGCCAGTCGTATTTCATCTACCACAACGGCGGGGCCAATGCTGATGGCGGCAGCTTCCGCCGCTCCGTGTGCATCGATAATCTCTACTACAACAAGGACGGCACCATGAAGCGCGTAGTGATGACAACCGAAGGCGTGAAGCCCGTCAAGTAAGGATTCGCTCAACGCAAAACCGCCCGTCCAGCTGCTCCGTGAGCGGCCGGACGGGCGGTTTTGCGTAGCTGCCCGGGCTATTTCCCGACCGTAGTCGCGGGCGCGGGCGGCTGGCTCAGCAGGTCGACGGCAGTGATTTTTTCGGGAAACCAGATGGTCATTTCGCCCCGGCCCCGGTTGGCCCAGGCGTAGTAGGGAATGGCGGTCAGGGTTTGGGAAACGGTGCGCACGGCGGTGGCATTGGCCTCCACCACCACGGCGGGAACGGGGGCCGTGAGCGTGAGCACGCCGTTGAGCAACGTGGGCTGAAAGGTGGCGGTGAAGGCCGTGGCGGCGGGCACGATGAGGTTGCTGGTCTGGCCCTGATTATCGTTCCACTCGGCGCAGAAGATGACCGGCCCGCGTTGCAGCGCCACTTTGCCGAGGTCGTCTTTCACGTGGGCATTGGCTACCACGCGGCGTACTTCCATGGGCAGCGTGAGCTCGATCACGTCGTTTTTGCGCCATTTGCGGGTCAGGACGGCGTAGCCGTTGCGCAGCGAGTAGGCGACCGGCCGGCCATTCACCCGCAGGCTCACCGCCCGCGCGGAAGGCGTGGCGAACGTGTACAGATCCGACGGCATGGCCTCATTCCGGGCCCAGCCGGGGATGCGGAGCAGCAGGGTAAAATCGGTGGGTGCCGCAGGGTTCACGGTGAATTTCAGGGCGCCATCCCACGGATAGTTGTTCTGCTGCGTGAGGCCGACTTGCTGCCGGCCAATGGTGAGGTCGGTCTGGCCGCTCACGAACAGGTTGACGTACACGTCGCGGTCTTTCTGCGCGTACACGTAGCCCGGCAGCGCGGGCATGAGCCGGGCCAGGTTGGTGGGACAGCACGAGCACTCGAACCAGCCCGCCCGCGCCGGCTCGGTTTGCGGGAAGCTGGCACTGGCTTTGATCTGCATGGCATTGCTGTAGAAGAAGGACTTCCCGTCCAGCCCCACGCCCGAAATCAGGCCGTTGTAGAGGACTTTTTCCAGCACGTCCACGTATTTCGAGTCGCCGTGCAGCTGGAACATGCGCTGGTTCCAGTACACATCGGCTACCGAGGCGCAGGTTTCATTGTAAGCCGTAGTGTTGGGCAGCTCGTAGTTGGCCCCGAACCGCTCGCCGCCGGGCACGGCGCCGGTGCCGCCCTGCACGTACATCTTCTTGGTCACCAGGTTATTCCAGATGGTGTCTACGGCCGCCAGCAGGCGCTGATCGCCGGTGAGGGCGGCCACATCGGCCATGGCGGAGTACAGGTATTCGGCCCGCACGGCGTGGCCTTCGGCTTCGCGCTGCTGGTCCACGGGGCGGTCGTCCTGCCAGTAGGAGCCGTTGCGGAACGGGTCGGCGCTCTTGGCGTCGTAGCCGGCGTAGTGGCCCCGGGCCATGAGAAAGAACTGCGCCGTTTGCAGGTATTCTGCCCGGCCCGTGACGCGGTAGAGCTTCACCAGCCCCATTTCCACGATTTCGTGGCCGGGCGCTACACTCCGCCGGCCGGGACCGAACACGGCGCAGACCAGATCGGCATTTTTGAGGGCGATGTTGAGGAGCGTTTTCTTACCCGTGGCCTGGTAGTGGGCCACGGCGGCTTCGTAGAGGTGCCCTGCGTTGTAGAGCTCGTGGCTCATTTCGCGCTCGTTGATCCAGCGCTCGGCCCCGGACCAGGCGTGCGGGTGCGCGGGGTCGATGGTGCGGGCTGTGTAGAGGTAGCCGTCGGGCTCCTGCGCCGCACCCACCTTCGCAATCAGCTCATCGACATAGGCTTGCAGCTTCGCGTCGGGAGATAAGCTCAGCGAGTAGGCCGCGCCTTCAATGGTCTTGTAAATATCAGTATCATCGAACGGGAACGTGGTGGCAAACTTCCCGCTGCGAGCCGCCGCCATCTCAAAATTTTTCACCCGATTGGTGGCTTCGCAGCGCGCAAACGAGGCCGGGATAGTCACATCGGTGTTGATTTTCAGGCGCGGCAGCCAGAAGTTATCCGTCAGCTTCACCCGCGTAAACGGCACGGCCTGAATAGGGTAATCGCTGCGCGCCGGCTGCTGCGCCCGGCACGGCCGGCTGAGCAGCGTGAGCCCGAGCAGGACGGGAAAGATCGTTTTCATGGCGAAAAATTGAATGCCGTACATCAGATAGAATGCGCTCCCCTCCTGGCGCCGGCCTACGGCACGAGGTCAACGCCCTTCGGCGTCATCACCACTTTTTGCAGGGTACTGTCGGCGTTATATTTCAGGTAATCAATGTTTACCGAGCGGCGGAAGCTGCCGCCGTTGGGGCTGATGGCGCCGTTGTGGTACACGAAATACCACTGGCCTTTGAAATCAATCAGGGCCTGGTGGTTGGTTTCGCAATTGACAACCAGATCGTTGAGGACACCTTTGTAGACCCAAGGACCGGTGGCGTGGCGGCTCATAGCGTAGGAAATCTGTTCGGGGAAACTGCTGGCGTAGGAGAGGTAGTACCAGGCCCCGCGCTTGTGAATCCAAGGCGCCTCGGTGTACTGCGGCAGGGGAATGGTGGTGATGGGCCCATCCAGCTCAATCATATTGGCCTTGAGCTTGACGAAGTAGCAGGCCGAATTACCCCAGTACATGTAGGCCTGGCCGTCATCATCAATGAGCACGGTGGGGTCGATATCGTCAAAATAGCTGTTCACCGCCTTGGTCATGTCATTCGTAACCAAGGCTGTACCCCGCGCATCCTTGAAGGGACCGATGGGATTATCCGCCACGGCCACGCCGATGGATTTGCCGGGCACCGTCCGGTGATCGATCGCGACGTACCAGTAAAACTTGCCGTTGCGCTCAATCACCTGCGAAGCCCAGGCATCGGCCCGGGCCCAGGCAAAGTCCGTCACCTTCAGCGGCACGGGATGCTCGGTCCAGTTCACCATGTCGGTGGAGGAAAAGCACAGCCACTCGTTCATAACGTACTGGTTTTGCGGGGCGGGCGCCTCGTCGTGCCCGGTGTAGAGGTACACCGTGCCGTTGGAAACCATCGCCGCCGGGTCCGCCGTGAATTTGTTGAGGACGACCGGATTGTGGTAGACGATCGGCGCGACGACCGGCGACACGTATGCGGGGGACGCATCCTTGCCGCAGGCCACCAGCCCGGCCAGAGCACCCGGCAGCAGGCGGAGCAAGCGTTTTTTCATGGCCAGCAATTAACAGAATCAGTTGACAATCAATAGTAAAAGGAATTACTCCGCGCTCAGCTCCAGAATGTGGCTGGTGAGCGCGGGCGCGCTGGGCGCCGAGACGAGCACGCCGACTTTCATCAGGTAGTCGCCGGAATAGGTCTGGCCGTGGGCGGGCAGCTCGGATTTCTGACCGGGCAGCAGGTTGATTTCCGTGAGCCGGTAGCGGGTAGCGGGGTCCAGGCCCTGGAGGCGCACGGGCAGCACGGTTTCGAGGAAGCGGGTGTGCAGGTTGTAGCCGTAGAGCACGGCGTGGCGCCGGGCGTCGTCGGCGTACATGAGCGCGACCTGGTTGCCCTCGTAGGGCGAGCGGAGGCGGAACAGGTCGCCCTGCCAGATCACGGGGCTCAGGCGCTTGTAGTCCAGCACGGCTTGCTGGCTGAATTTCAGCTCATCCGGCGTCATTTTGTTGACTTCGATATCGTAGCCCAGCTTGCCCATCATGGCCACGTCGGTGCGGAATTTCAGGGTCTGCTGCCGGTTCCAGTTCGTGACGTGGCTGGCGAGGGTATTGGACGGGAAAAACTGCGAGAAGCCCCACTGAATGAACACCCGCTCGAAGGCGTCGGTATTGTCCGACGGCCAGAATTCGGTGAAGTACTTCAGGCCGCCGTAGTCGGCCCGGGAGCCGCCGCCCGAGCAGAGCATCATGGGCAGGTGCGGGTATTTTTGGCGCACCCGGTCGAGCACGCGGTAGAGGCCGCGCACATAATCGACGTAGAGATGCGACTGATCTTTACCCAGACACGACGAGTAGCCGCTGCTGATCATGCGGTTACAGTCCCACTTCACGTAGGCCACGTTCTGCGCCAGCAGCCCGTCCACGGTGTTGTACACGAAGTCCTGCACCTTGGGATTGGTCAGGTCGAGCACCAGCTGGTTGCGGGAGAGGTCTTCGGGGCGGTTGGGTAGTTTCAGGACCCAGTCGGGGTGTTTCTCAAACAGCTCGCTCTTGGGATTCACCATTTCGGGCTCAATCCAGATGCCGAACCTGATGCCTTCCTTGCCGGCCGTTTGCACGAGGTGGCCCACGCCGTTGGGGAGCTTGGTCTTGGTGGCCTGCCAGTCGCCGAGGCCGGTCTGGTCGTCGCGGCGGGGGTATTTATTGCCGAACCAGCCGTCATCGAGCAGAAACAGATCGACGCCCAGCCGCGCCGCGTCGCCCATGATGCCGTCGAGCTTGGGTTCGTTGAAATCGAAGAATGTCGACTCCCAGTTGTTGAGCAGCGTGAGACGCGGCTGGGTGCCGTCGAGCACGCCGAAGTGCCGGGCCCAGCGATGCAGGTTGCGCGAGGCCTGGCCCTTGCCCTGGTTGCTATAGGTGAAAATAAACTCGGGCGTGACAAACGGCTGATTCGCGGGCAGCGTGTACTCGGAGGCGTAGGGATTGATGCCGGCCGAGACGCGCAGGGAGTTCTGGTTGTCAAGCTCGAAGGCCAAGCGGAAATTGCCCGTCCAGGCCAGGGTGCCGGCCAGCACTTCGCCGCTGGTTTCCTCGGCGGGCTTGTCCAGAGCCAGGAAGAAGGCGGGCGTCTGGTACCAGCCGGCGCGGGTTCCCAGCTTGGTATCAATGACTTTGATCCCGCTGGTGAGGGGCGTTTCCACCTGTTGGGCTTCTTCGGCCCAGTCGCCGTGGTATTGGGTGAGCCAGTATTGCCGGGCATCGAAATGCAGCATGGCCGAGGCGTAACTGGTCAGCACCACCGGCCGCTTTTCGCGGTGCACGATCTCCGTCCAGGTCTTCACCACGTCTTCGCGGTAGTAGGCCGTAAAGTGCAGCCGGACTTCCACCGGGTACTGCGGGTCGCGCAGCCGGATGGTCGTGGTGGTCACGTCCTCGCCGGTTTTGCTGGTTTGCACCTCGGCAAAAGCCAGCGCCAGCGACGGGTTGCCATCGGCGTGCACAACGCGAATGGCGGGCTCAAACAGGTTGTCGGTACCCGCCGGCACGTAAGCCTCGTGGCGATTCGGCAGCAGCTTTTGTTCCGCCGCGCCGGCCAGCTTCGGGCCCAGGTAGGTCTGATACAGCTTCTGATTGTTGCCCACGGCCAGCACCAGACTCAGGTGCTCGGTTTCAATGGCAATGGGCGCGGGCGCCAGCGCCTGCGCCGAAACGGGGAGTTTCAGCAGCAGCAGCAGCCCGGTGAGGAAACAGAATTTGATCATTACATGGCTTGTTAAACACCTGTCATGCAAATCATAGCGAAGCATGAGGGACGGAAATAGGATGAGGCTGCCGGGACGCGAGAGGCTTCGTCGCTGCTTGGATTTGCCGATTGCGCGCCCCAAGGGCGCGGGGTTTTATCGCTCAGTCAAACTCTTACTCAGCTTCCGGCCGGAAATGCGGTAGAGCTTCGCGCCGTGCCGACGCACGTAGGGCGCAAAGTCCGGCGTGAGCGGGCTCACCGGGCGCCCCGTCCACAAGTCGCGCACAGTGGCGCCGGCGGCCAGGCCCAGCTCCTGGGGCGTCACTGCTACCCGCACGGAGTCGGCGGGCGCGGGCCGGTAAGGATTGTGGGTGAAGAGTAGAAAGTCGAGCGTGCCGCCGGTATTCTGCACGGCGCCGGCCTGATCCAGCCCGACCGTGGTAGTAAAGCGGGTGTAGCCGGGGGGCAAATCGTACTCAATCATGGAGTTGGCGTGGGTGCCGATTCCGGTGGCGTAGCTTTGGCCGGCCACGATCAGCGCCGCGCCCGAAACGCTTTTATTAACCGTCGCCTGGCCCCAGCCGGCCGTGGCGCTGCGCCAGGGTAGCTGGCCGAGCGGCAACGACCGGCCCCCGCCACTGAGCATTGGGTTCAGCCAGTCGGCGTGATCCCAGGCGATGTCGTCGCCGCCGTCGCGCACGTTGAGGTAGAGCTTGGTGGCGCCGGTAATGTCCACGTCGGCCGTTTGGCGCTGGCCGGGCGTCTGGCGGCTGAGGCGGGCGCTGGCCCAGGCGGCCTCGCTGGCCGGCGCCACCTGCTGATCGGAGGCATTGAACAAGGCCAGGAATTTATCGCCCGTGGCGGGGTCGTCAGCCACCCAGGCCACGAGGTCGTCCCGGCGGAAAAGCTGGCAGTTGTGCGTGCTGCGGCGATGCAGGGCCAGCACGTTTTTATTAGTGAGCAGGGCCAGCGTGGGGGCATCGGTGCTGGGCAAATCCCCGCCGAACATCAGGGGCGAGCGGAAGATGCTCCACAACGTCATCAGGGTGAGCTGCTCGTCGCGGGTGAAGCGGGTGGAACGGTCGTCACCCCGCTCGGCGCGGATGCCGAGGCGACCCAGCGGCAGCATATCAGCATCGGCCCAGGCCCCGCCGCCGGTAAAGGGCGCCCAGCGGGCGCACACCGCAAAATGCTCCTTGAGCTGCTCCCAGCTATCCCAGAAATCCCCCACGGTGCGCCACATATTGGCGTGGGCGCGCACGTGTTGGACATCGGCCAGGGGAGTTTCGCCGGGCGAGGTGCTGAGCAGGATTTGCCGGCCCGAGCGGTCGATGGCCCGGCGGATCAGCTCGACTTCCGGCGCGTGGTAGGGCGCCGAGAGATCATCCACTTTCACAAAATCCAGCCCCCAGGCGGCGTAGAGCTTGAACAGCGAATCGTAGTATTCCTGCGCGCCCGGCCGGCCGGCTACCACCGTGTACATGTCGTGCAGCCAGCCGGCCTGCCCTTCTTTGGAGTAGATGTCGGCGGCCGTCAGCCGGGTTCCCAGAATGGGCAGCCGGCGCTGCACCGCCACCACCGGCACCCCGCGCATGATGTGCAGACCGAATTTCAGGCCCCGGGCGTGCAAATAATCCGCCAGCTGCTTAAAGCCTTGCCCGCGAGTCGCCGAGGGAAACCGGTTCACGGCCGGTACGAAACGGCCGTATTCGTCGATATTGAAAGCCGGGTCCTTCTCGTTATAGCCGTGGGCCGTATCGTTGCCCACGTACCAGCGAATGTCCACCACCACGTACTGCCAGCCGCTGCTTTTCAAGTTTTTGGCCATGTAATCGGCATTGGCGCGCACCTCGGCTTCGGTCACGGTGGGGCCGTAGCAGTCCCAGCTGTTCCAGCCCATGGGCGGCGTGGGGGCCCACTGGTGGAAGTCTGGTTTAGCAGCGGGGCGCTGCTGCGCGGCGGCGGCCAGCGCCCCGCCCAACAGCGAGCAACCAAACAGGAGCGTGCGGAACCGATTCATGGAACGACTATTTTCAATTCATCCGCTGCGCCGGCTGCTTACAGCACCACCAGCTTCCGGGTCACGACGCCGCCGGCCGTGGCGATCTGCACCACGTAGGTGCCCGCGCCGAGCCCCGCCCGGATTTCACTCCGGCCAGTGCCCGGCAGGTTGCGCCGGTACACCACCCGACCGCTGATGTCGGACACGGTGAGCGTAGCGGGCATGCCCACGGGCAGTTTCACCGAGAAATCACCCCCCTGCGTCGGATTTGGAAAAAGTTGAATCTGCGCGTCCAGACCCGAGCGGACGGCGGTTACGGCCCCGATGGCCGCCACCGTCCAGTGCTGACAGGTGCAGCCGTTGTAGTCCCAAAGGTCGAGCTGCACGCCGTCGGCGGTGCCGGCATTGGGCACTTCCACCACCCGGTTGCCGTAGATGGCCGAAAACACGACGCTACCGTCGGCGGCGTGCTCAACCCGGAGCTTCTGGCAGTTCTGGGCCGAGGTTGGGGCCAGCTTGAGAAGGGTGCCGGCGGCTTCGCCGCAGCCGTCCACGTCCACACTCAGCCCGTTGAGCACGTTGGTAATGGTATACACGCCGCTACCCTGAGTAGTAAACTTCCACTGCTGACAGCTCTGGCCGGTGGAGGCGCTCTGCACCAGGGCCTGCCCGGCACCGGAGGCGCAGGATGCCGCCGACCACAGCTTGCCGCTGCCTGAACTGGCGACCTGGTAGGTGCCGTTCGCCAGCCAGTCCTGCGTCACCTTGGGCCAGCCCGTGGCGCCCCAGCTCAGGCTGCCGATGCCCAGAGTGGGCGGGCCGCCGGTGCGGGAGCCGTCGTAATAGTGGTAGGTCAGGTAGTTAATGCCATTTTCGGTGAACAGCCCGACCTGACCGGGACCGAGATAGTTGTCTTTACCCACCAAAAAGTTAGAGCCGCCGCCGGCCAGCAAGTCCGTGCCGTTCTGGTCCAGGTAGGGGCCGTCGGGGCTCAGGGAGCGGCCCATCTGCACGTAGTACGTACTGTTTATGCCCGCGCAGCAAATCCCCTTGTTGTAGAACAGGTAGTAGTAGCCGCCGTGCTGCATTACATAGGACGATTCATTTTCGCAGTACGGGCTACTGCCAGCGATATTTTTAACGGTAGAATTGAGGCGCTTACCAGTCGTCGGGTCGATCTGCGCAATGTAGATCCCGGTCAGGTGCGAGCCGAACGTCAGCCAGTACTTACCGGCGGCGTCGACGAATACGGCCGGGTCGATGCAGCCGTAGACCGAGGTATCATCGGAATAAACTACCATGCCCTGGTCGATCCAGTTGGTGAGGTCGGTGCTGGTGGCCACGCCGATGGCGCAGGGCCGCTGGCCCATCGAACAAGCGTAATACATGTAGTAAATGCCGTTGACGAGAATGCACTCGGGCGCCCAGAAGTTGCCGTTGAACCCGCTCACGTAGGTGTTGATCCAGCCCGGCCAGGTGCCTGGCTTAAACACCGGGGCCGCCTCCGTCCAGTTGATCAGGTCGGTCGAGGTCATGTGGTAAATCTGGTTGCCCGTGGTCCAGACGTGGTACACGCCGTTGCGCTTGACAATGGTCGACGGGTCGTGCGCACCCGTCGCGCCCTGCAAAGCCCAGACCGGGCCCAGCGAACAGCAAATCAGGGCCAGGGCCAGGAGCCAGCTGGTCCATTGCCGGGCCAGTCGGGCCGGCCCGCGCCGCCGGGCGCCAGCGGGCAGAGCCCGCGAAAAAGTAGAATTGATTTTCATGAGTCAAACATTGATTTATTCAAAAACCTGTTAATCAACACACAAATAAAAATTTTCCGGCGATCCAAACCCAAAAAAGGGGAGCCGGCCCGCGCCCGCTCCCCTCCTTCCGGCTTAGCGTTTCCCGGCGATCCGCAGGACGGTGAAGGAATTCGGGGCCAGCGTGTAGCTCACCACGGCCGACGAAACGGCGAATTCCGCCTCCTGCGGCGTCAGCTTTTTGGGTTCCTGAATGCTGTTCTGGGTGCTCAGGTCGGGGCTGGCCATGACCAGCGCGCGGCCGGTTTTGCCCATTTTTTTTACCCCGGCCAGGATCACTTTTACCGCCCGGGGGCTAGGGGAATAGTTGACGAGCTTGACCACGATTTCGCCGGCCCGGTCGTCGGCGACGGCGCTGGCGAAGAGGTTGTCGGCGCCATTTTTGGCGTTGGCCGGGAGTTGCACGGGCAGCAGCGTGGTGCCTTTGTTCTGGCTGAAAAGCTGCTGCACGTAGTAGTTGACGGTACCGTAGGCGTTCAGGTTATCGAACCAGATCAGGTTCGGGGTCCACTGCCAGGCATCGACGTGGGCGAAGAGCGGGGCGTAGGAGGCCATGCCCACCACGTCGGCGTTGCGCTCCAGGCCGGTCATGAACGCGGCTTCGGAAAGGGCGCAGTTCCAGTCGTTCTTGTTGTCGGGGCTGCCGATGGCCACGCTCTGGGCGGCGTACTCGCCGGCGAAGATTTTAGTGGCCGTGCGCGGGTAGTTATCGTAGCGCCCCACGTTCTGGCGGAACCACTCCGGCTTGGCGTAGTAGTGCTCGTCTACGAACTCAGCCTTCAGCGCCCGCAGCTTGAGGGTGGCTTTGTCGAACAACTCGCCCTCCGGTGCCGGCCCGGCGCTGGATACAATCTCCATGGCCGGATACTTGGCTTTCAGCGCTTTGGCAAACGGCTCGTAGCGCTCTAGGTACTGGGGGCCCCACTGCTCGTTGCCGATCCCGATCATCTTCAGGTTGAAGGGGGCGGGGTGGCCCATGGCGGCGCGCTTGGCGCCCCAGGTGGTGGTGACGGCGCCGTTGGCGAACTCCACCAGATCCAGCGCGTCCTGGATGAAGGTATCCAGGGTCGGCTCATCGGCCGCGTCGGCGGCATTGGGGCCTTTGGCAGCACTGATGGGCGCCAGCTCGGCCGAGTTGAACTGGCAGGCCATGCCCACGTTGAGAATCGGCAGCGGCTCGGCGCCGATGTCCTCCGAAAGCTGAAAGTACTCGAAGAAGCCCAGCCCGAACGACTGGTAATAATCGGGCGTGAACCGGTGCGAAAACTCGGTGTTCCAGCGGTTAATCAACGGCCGGCGCGACGCCAGGTCCCCGATGGTTTCCTTCCACTGGTAGCGCTGGGCCAGGGTACGGCCTTCCACAATGCAGCCGCCGGGAAAGCGCAGGAACCCGGGGTTCATGCCCTTGAGCAGCTCCACGAGGTCGGGGCGCAGGCCATTTTCCCGCTTCAAATAGGTATCCTTCGGGAAAAGCGAAACCACGTCGAGGTCGAGCGTACCGGTGCCTTCCACCGTCAGTTTGAGGCGGGCTTTGGCGGCCGTGGCCGATGGTTTCAGCACCACGCTGTACTTCTTCCACTCGCTGGTGAGGCCCGTGAGCTGGGCTTGGGCCAGGACCTGGCCCGAGCGCGCCGTTTCCGGGCCCGGGCCGCTGCCGGCAGGCTCTTCCAGCGTCACGTTCAGCGCGCCGATGGTGCCGGGGCCGCGCCGGGCGTACACCGAAAATGTGTATTCGGCCGCCTGCTTCACGCCCATGCCCCGGAAGCCTTCGTTGACGAAGCCCGCATCGGGGCCGGCCACTTTGGTGCTGAGGCGCAGGAAATGGTTGTTGGCCGCACTAATGGGCCGGTCGCCCGACACCAGGTAGCTTTCCAGCCCGGCGGCGCCTTTAATCGCCTTCCATCCAATAAGATGATCATCAGTTTCGAACGACTTGTTCTTCACCAGCTCGGGGTACAAGCCGCCGTCGGCCGCGAAGTTGATATCCTCGAAAAACAGGCCGTACATGTTTTTGGGCACGGCCGCGCCGGGCTTGTTCACCTGTACCGTGAGGGTGACGGGCGCGGTGGGCTGGGCCTGGGCGACGGGGCCGGACCCCAGCCCCAACAGGGCCAGACCGGTAACCAGGCCGGTCAGGCGGGGGGTGAGAAGTTGCAGCATAAGCACGAATGGAGAAAGAAGAGCCAGGAAAAAAAGACCGGCGGGCCGCGCGGGTTAGCGCGGGCGGCCCGCCGGCCGGCACATTACCAGAACTTGGTGTACAGAGCCGTGATGAGCAGCAGCGTAATGACGATGAGCGTCATCGTCTGCCGGCTCACGCGGAACAGGCCGGGCTGCAACTCAATGGCTTTGGCATTGATGGCCGGACCCACCAGGCTCAGAACCACCATGATGGACACGGTGAAAGCGAACGAGAGGCCCATGCAGATCAGGAACGGAATCTCGTAGCCGCCGTGGCCGTTGGCGAACGCGGTGTAGAGCACCGTTTCGTGGCCCAGCACGGCCGGCGCGTAGTTATTGAAGAAGACCGACATGGCAAAACCCGCCAGCACGCCCACAATGGCGGCCGTAGCCGTGGTGCGCTTCCAGAACATGCCCAGCAGGAAGATGGCCAGGATACCGGGCGAGATAAAGCCCGTGTATTTCTGAATAAACTGGAATCCACCTTCGCCGCCGATTCCCAGCAAGTCCTTCCAGGTCAGGCCGATGCTGATGATGATGGCCGCCAAAATGGTGAGCCGACCCACCCACACCTGCTTCTTCTCGGTCGCGTCCTGGTTGAGGTAGCGCTTGTAGATATCGAGGGTGAAGATGGTGGAGATGGAGTTGACCTTGCCCGCCAGCGAGGCCACGATGGCCGCCGTGAGGGCCGCCATGCTCAGGCCCTTCAGGCCGTTGGGCAGGAAGGTGAGGATGGCCGAATAGGCGTTGTCGGAGTTGAACGAGCCGGTGGACGACATTTCGGTTTGCAGGCTGCCGTTTTTGTAGAGCACGTAGGCCGCGATGCCGGGCAGCATCACAATCACGGGCATCATCAGCTTGAGCATCCCGGCGAACAGAATGCCGGTGCGGGCCGTGTGCAGGTCGGCGCCCAGGGCGCGCTGGGTGATGTATTGGTTGCAGCCCCAGTAGTTGAGGTTCACAATCCACTGGCCGGCTAGGTACATGGCGATGCCGGGCAGGGAGAGGTATTTGTCGACTTCCACCTGCGGCGTGGCGGCCGTGGGCTTGGGGAAAATCATGTGGAAGTGATCGCCGGCGTGAGTGACCAGGGCGTTGAAGCCGGTGAGGGCGCCGCCGCCGAGGCCGAACTTAGCGCTCACCAGAGTGAGGGAAATGTAGGTCGTGACCAGGCCGCCCACGACGAGCACGACCACCTGCACCACGTCGGTGTAGCCCACCACCTTCATGCCGCCAATGGAAATCAGCAGCGCAAACAAGGCCAGCAGCACGATGATGACGTGGAAGCTGTCGCCGCCCACGAGGTTACTCAGCGCCAGCGCGCCGAGGTAGAGTATCGACGTGAGGTTGACCAGCACGTAGAGAAAAAGCCAGAAAATGCTCATAATCAGGCTCAGCGTGGAGTTGTAGCGCTGCTCCAGAAACTGCGGCATGGTGAAGATTTTCTCCTTCAGAAACACCGGCATGAAGAACACGGCCACGATAATGAGCACGATGGCCGCCACCCACTCGTAAGCCGCCACGGCCACGCCCACCTTAAAGCCGGAACCCGACATGCCGATAAACTGCTCGGCCGAGATATTGGACGCAATCATACTGGCGCCAATGGCCCACCACGTCAGCGAGCCTTCGGCCAGGAAGTAATCCTTGGTGGTCTGTTCCTTGGTGCGCTTGCGCTGGTAGATGTAGTAGCCGTAGGCGGACACCCCGATCAGGTAAACCAGGAAAACCAGGATGTCAAGCGTTGTAAGATTGTTGCGCATGCAGAAAATGAGGTGAAGTGTTGGGGTGAGGGAGCGGGATAAAACAGAACAGCGGGCAGCGCCCCGCAAAGCGGGCGGCGGGGGCAGTCAACTAACCGTCATGACGATAGTATCTGCTTTTCACTTAACCGGGCCCATTACGGGACGCTACCACCTGTAATGTTAGCCGCGAAAGGCCACTTCGTTGGAGCGCAGCTCGTTTTTGAACGTCCGCAGGCGGGTATCGTCGTCGATGAGCACGAACTCGATCCCGGCCATTTCGGCAAAATCCTCCAGGTATTCGGCCGTCAGGTTCTGGCTGTAGCCGGTGTGGTGGGCGCCACCGGCCAGGATCCAGGCGGCGGCGCCGGTGGCCAGGTTGGGCTTCACTTTCCAAAGCACGCGGGCTACGGGCAGCTTGGGTAGATCCTGCTCTGGCAGCACGGCTTCGACTTCGTTCACAATCAGGCGGAAGCGGTTGCCCAGGTCCACGATGGTGGCGTTGAGCGCCGGACCGGCCGGGCAGTTGAACACCAGCCGCACGGGATCGGCCTTGCCGCCGATGCCCAGCGGGTGAACTTCGCATTTCACCTGACCCGCCGCAATGGTCGGGCAGATTTCCAGCATGTGCGAGCCGAGCACCTGCTCGTTGCCGGGGGCAAAGTGGTAGGTGTAGTCTTCCATGAAGGAGTTGCCGCCGGGCAGGCCGGCGCCCATCACTTTCATGGCGCGGACCAGGGCCGCCGTTTTCCAGTCGCCCTCGCCACCGAAGCCGTAGCCCTCGGCCATGAGCCGCTGGGTGGCAATGCCGGGCAGCTGGGCCATGCCGTGCAGGTCCTCGAAGGTATCGGTGAAGCCGATGGCGCCGGTATCCTGCAAAAACTTCCGCATTCCCGCCTCGATGCGGGCCGCTTCGCGCAGGCTCGCGCGCTGGTCGCCACCGGCTTGCAGGGGCGCGGCCAGTGCGTACTCCCGCTCGTAGGTGGCCATGAGCTCCTCCACCTGCGCGTCGCTCACCTGGTTGATGACCGCCGCCAGATCGCCGATGCCGTAGGTGTTCACGCTGTAGCCAAACTTGATTTCGGCTTCGACTTTATCGCCCTCAGTTACGGCTACGTAGCGCATGTTGTCGCCGAAGCGCACGATGCGCGCCCCCTGCCAGTCGGCCCAGGCGCAGGCCACGCGGGACCAGACGTTGAGGCTCGCGTGCACCGCCGGGCTCTGCCAGTGGCCCACCACCACCTTGCGGTTCAGCCGCATGCGCGTGCCGATGAAGCCAAACTCCCGGTCGCCGTGCGCCGATTGGTTGGTGTTCATGAAGTCCATGTCGAGATCAGCCCACGGAATATCGCGGTTGAACTGCGTATGCAGGTGCGCCAACGGCTTCTGCAGGATTTTCAGGCCGTTGATCCACATTTTGGCCGGCGAGAAGGTGTGCATCCAGGCAATCAGACCCACGCAGTTGGCAGTAGTATTGGCTTCCTGCATCAGCTTGTAAATCCCCTCCGGGCCGGTCAGCACCGGCTTGTAGACGATTTTGATGGGCAATTTCGTGCCCAGCTCCGCCGCGATCAGCTGCGAGTGCTGCGCCACCTGCGCCAGCGTTTCGGGGCCGTACAAGTGCTGGCTGCCGGTGATGAACCAGGCTTCGTAATGAGAAATATCAATCATGCGGGTAACCCCGGGCTTGCGCGCCGGGAAGTAAGGAATTGAAAAATCGGGGATGACGCCGGCCGACAGCCGGGGCCGGACTTATTGCCCGTAGTAGGAATTGGCGCCGTGCTTGCGCTCGTAGTGCTTGCGGATCAGCGAGTCCTTCAGGCGCGGCACGGTGGGGCGCAGGGTGCGGCTGAGGTAGGCCATGCGGGCGATTTCTTCGAGCACGGCGCTGTTGTAGACGGCTTTCTCCACCGTCTCACCCCAGGTGAAGGGGGCGTGGTTGGCGAGCAGCACCATTTCCACTTCCCGGGGCGAAAGCCCCCGGCGCTGAAACTCGTTGATGATCTGCCAGCCGGTCTGGTGCTCGTAGTCGCCGGCAATCATGGCGTCGTCCATGGGCGGGGCGCAGGGCACATCGGCAGTGAGGTGGTCGGCGTGGGTGGTGCCGAGCACCGGAATGTCGAGCTGGGCCTGGGCCCAGGCCGTGGCGTAGGTCGAATGGGTGTGGACGATGCCGCCGAGGTGCTCCCAGTGGCTGTAGAGCACGGCGTGGGTTTTGGTGTCGGACGAAGGCCGCTTCGCCCCTTCCAGCACCTGATTGGCGAAGTCGACAATCACAATATCCTCCGGCTTGAGCACGGCGTAAGGCACGCCGCTGGGCTTGATGGCGAATACGCCCTGCGCGCGGTCGACCACACTGGCGTTGCCGAAGGTGAAGAGCACCAGCCCGAGCTGGGGCAGCTGCATGTTGGCCTCGTAGCAGGCGCGCTTTAATTCCTGGTACTGGCTCATGCGTGAGTAGCTGCGGTTGTGATGGGTTGGAGGGCGCCCGGAGTCGTGGTTTCCACGAATTGGCCGAAGGCCTGATATTGCTCGTAGCGGGCCTGGTAGTCGGCCACGCGGGCGGGGTTGGGCGCGTAGGATTCGGCAAAGCCGCAGCCCATGGCCCGCTGGGCGGAAACGACGTCGGGGTGAATGCCGGCGGCCACGGCTGCGTACATGGCCGAGCCCAGGGCCGGGGCCTGCTCCGAGGTCGCGATTTTGATGGGCCGGTTCAGCACATCGGCCAGAGTCTGCATCACGAACTGCGACTTCTTCGCCACGCCGCCGATCCCGATGACCTGCTTAATGGGAATGCCTTCCTGTTCGAACCGCTCCACAATCTGCTTCGAGCCGTAGCAGATGGCCTCCACCAGCGCCCGGAAAACCTGCGGGGCGCTGCTGCCCATGGTCAGGTTCATGATGGCGCCTTTCAGGGCCTGGTTAGCGTCGGGCGTGCGACGACCGTTCACCCAGTCGAGGGCCAGCACGGCCGATTCGGCGGGGTCGAGGGCAGCGGCGGCGGCGCTCAGCTGCACCAGGAGCGTGTCGCTCATTTCGTCGCGCAGGGCGGCCTGCAGCTCCGGAGTCAGCACTTTGGAGTGTGGCAGGACGGCCGTCAGGGGCCATTCCAGCATCTGCCGGAACCAGGCCAGCAGGTCGCCAAAAGCCGACTGACCGGCCTCCAGCCCCATCATACCCGGAATCACGGAGCCGTCAACCTGCCCGCAGATGCCCTGCACGAGGTTGTCGCCCACCTCGGCAGTGGGCGCCACCACGATATCGCAGGTGCTGGTGCCCATCACTTTCACCATCGAATAGGCTTCGATTTCGCCCGCTACCGCGCCGGCGTGGGCGTCGAACGAGCCCACGGCCACCACGGTCGCGGTGGTCAGGCCCAGGCGCTGTGCCCATTCTTCGGATAGCGTCCCGGCCACTTTATCGGCCGTGAAGGTTTCGGTGAACAGGCGCTCGCGCAGGCCCGCCAGACGGGGTTCGAGGTGCGTGAGAAACTCCTCGGGCGGCAGGCCGCCCCAACTCGCGTGCCACATGGCCTTGTGGCCGGCAGCGCAGCGGCTGCGCCGGGACGTGGCCAGGTCGCCGCCGGTGAGCAGCAGGGTCAGCCAGTCGCAGTGCTCCATCCAGGAGTGGGCGGCGGCGGCCACGGCCGCATCCTCCCGCACGACGTGCATGATTTTGGCCCAGAACCATTCCGAAGAATAGATGCCGCCTTCAAACCTGGTGAAATCCTCGCCGCCCCAGGTGCGGGCTTTGTGGTTGATTTCCGCCGCTTCGGCCAGGGCCGTGTGGTCTTTCCAGAGCACAAACATGGCATTGGGATTCTGCTCGAAGCCGGGGGTGAGGGCCAGGGCCACGCCCTGCGCATTCACCGGGCCGGGCGTGGAGCCGGTGGTGTCCACGGCCAGCCCCAC
This sequence comes from Hymenobacter sp., assembly GCA_043780755.1. Taxonomy (GTDB): domain Bacteria; phylum Bacteroidota; class Bacteroidia; order Cytophagales; family Hymenobacteraceae; genus Hymenobacter. Next base: position 8,595 of record JAYWCH010000082.1, on the reverse strand, counting down.
AATGTGGGCGGCCGAAACGGTTTGCACCACGCGGCGCACCACGGCCTCCAGGCCTTCGATGTGATCGAGCGGGTGCTGGCGGAACTGGTTACGGGCGGGGTTGCAGAATTGCAGGCCCTTCCAGCGGGCATAATTATGCACGGCCTGGGCGATCTCGGCGCCCGTTCGGGCGTCCACCAGCACGGCGCGCACCGAGTCGGTCCCGTAGTCAACGCCAATTACATAAGCGGGTTTAGCAGCTTGTTCGTCCACAATCAAAATCAATAAATTTTAAGAATCGCGGCTTATTTGCGCACCCCAAATTTGTAGGTGCTGCTCGAATGAAAAGTCTCGCCCGGCTTGAGCACCGTGCTCGGAAAGATGGGCTGATTGGGCGAATCGGGGAAGTGCTGGGTTTCAAGGCAGAAGCCGGCGTTCTTGCCGTACACCGTGCCGCCTTTGCCGGTCAGCGTGCCATCGAGGAAGTTGCCGGTATAGAACTGTACGCCGGGCTCGTCGGTGGTCACCTCCAGGGTGCGGCCCGTGACGGGCTCGTACACGCTGGCGGCGGCGTGCTGGCCGGCCCCGCCATTCAGCACCCAGTTGTGGTCGTAGCCGCCGGGCACCTGCGCAATCCGCTCGCCAATGGCGTGGGGCGTGGTGAAATCGAACGGCGTGCCTTTCACCGGCCGCAGCTCGCCAGTCGGAATCAGCGTGGCATCGACCACGGTATAACGGTCAGCGGGCAGCGTTACTTCGTGGCCCAGGATGTCCTTGCCCGCGCCGTGGTTGAGGTTGAAGTAGGCGTGATTGGTCAGGTTGAGGGGCGTGGCCTTATCGGTCGTGGCCGAGTAGTCAATCTTGAGGGCGTTATCGCTGGTGAGGGTGTAGACCACCGTCACCTTCAGGGTGCCGGGGTAGCCTTCTTCGCCGTCCTTGCTCACGTAGGTCAGCTTCAGGCTCTGGCCGTCGGCCGACGTGCCCGGCTCAGCCTGCCAGATCATCTGGTTGAAGCCCTTGTTGCCGCCGTGCAGCGTATTCGGACCGTTGTTGGTGGCGAGGGTGTAGGTCTTCCCATCCAGGGTGAATTTTCCGCCCTTGATGCGGTTGCCGTAGCGTCCGATCAGCGCCCCGAAGTACGGATTCGACTTGCGGAATTCCGCGCTCTGGTAGCCGCTCACGTTATCGAAACCCAGAATTACGTCGCCGAGCTTGCCGGCTTTGTCCGGCACGAGCAGGCTTGTGAGCGTGCCACCGTAGTTGGTGATGGTGGCCTTGACGCCCTGGGCATTGCTCAGAGTAAAGAGTTGCACTTCGGTGCCCTCGATGGTTTTGCCAAAGGATGCGGAGGTCGGCATAGCGGTTGTAGAATGGGTGGAATGGACGGCGGCAGCCGCTTTGGTCTGGGCGGTCGTTTTATCGGAGCCGCAGGCAGCCAGCAACAGCAAGCTGGAACAGGTTACGGCCAGACGCCCGGAACGGAAGGATGGAGTCATAAGAAAGCGGAAAGAATAAGCAGAAGAGAGGAATGCCGCCAGCCCGCGCGGGGACCGGCCGGGAGTAAAATCAGACTAAAGGACGGGCAGCTTTTGGGTGAACAGGCCAGTGCCCTGGCGCACCTGCACCAGAAACAGACCCGACGGCAGGCCCGCCGCCACGGCCTGGGTCGTCTGCGGCTGCGCAATCACCCGCAGGTAGAGGGAACGGCCCTGCAAGTTGAAGACCTCCACCGTCACGGGGGCCAGGGCGGGCCGGCCGCTCAGGGCCAGCGTAAAATTTCCGCGCAGGACCGGCACCGGGTAGATGCTCACGCCCGCCAGGATCGTGCCCGGCGTGGTGGCCGTTGGAGTGCTGCCGCTCAGCAGCCAGTGCTGGCAGCTAAAGCCGTTGTAGTCGAACAGCCCCAGCTGCGCGCCGGGCTGCGTGGAGGCCAGGGGCACTTCCACTACCCGGTCGCCATTCACGGATTCGAAGACCAGTGAGCCATCGCTCGCCCGGTTGATGCGGTACTGCTGGCAGACATTGTTGCCGTAGGTATCGAGCTGTAGCAGGGCGCCGTTGGCATCCGAGCAGTTTACTACGCTGGCAGCAAGGCTGCCCTGGGCATTGGCGACTTTATATTCGCCATTGCCCAGGGCCGTGAAATCCCACTGCTGGCAAGCTTGTCCTGATCGGGGGCTCTGGGTAATGTTGGGGTCGTTGGTGCAACCGGCAGCCCACAGCAGGCCGCTGTTCTGGTTGGTAATCGTGTAGCGGCCGGACTGCACCCAGTCGCGGGAGATCACCGGCCAGCCCGCCGCATCCCAGCTCAGCGCGGCAATGCCGAGCTTGGGCGCGCCGTTGTCATACGCATCGTAATAGTGGTGGGAGAAGTAGCTGACGCCGTTTTCCTCCAGAATTCCGGTGTGGCCCGGGCCCACGTAGCGGCCGGAAACGGCCAGCACCGTGGTTCCCCCCGAGCTGTTCAGGTCCAGGCCCCTTTTATCGAGAAAGGGACCGCCGGGCAGCAGCGAGCGCCCCACCTGAATGTAGTAGGTGCTGTTCGAGCCCTGGCAGCAGGTACCCCGGTTGACAAACAAGTAGTAGTAACTGCCGTGCTGCTTCACGTAGGAGGCTTCCACCCCGTTGGATCCGCTGTTGGCCACGGCGTATTGATTCAGGCCCAGCCATTTGCCGGTAGCGGCGTCGAGCTGAGTAATGCGAATTCCCCCGGAGTAGGAGCCGTAGGTCAGCCAGAGATTATTGGCATCATCATGAAAAATAGCCGGGTCGATGGCGTTCACGGCGCTGCCGTTGTTGGTGGCAATCACCACGCCCTGATCTACCCAGCGGTAGTCGGGACTGCGGGGATCGAGCGTGGCATTAATAGCCAGCCCGATGGCCGACACCCGCGATCCGAACGTGGAGCAGGAGTAGTAGAGGTAGTATTTGCCGTTCTGAAACACGCATTCCGGAGCCCAGAAAAAGCCGGCGAAATTGGGCACTTTGCCATTGATCCAGCCGGGATAGGCATTGTTGAGAAACACCGCTGGGCCGGGCGTCCAATTCACCAGATCGGTCGACGACAGGCTGGAAATGCCCTGCCCGGTGGCGAACACCCAGTAGGTATTGCCGGCCTTGATGATGGTGGACGGATCGTGCGCCCCCCGCAGGCCTTGCAGCGCCGCGGCCGGCCGCCCCGCCCCGCCCAGGAGCACCGCCAGCACGAGACTGGTGCGGAAGAAAGACAGCAAGCGAATATGCATGGCAGTAGGTTGGTGCCGAAGTGGAGGCCGGCCTTAGGAGGTATAAAACTGATTCATAAGTAAATGCGAAGCTAAAAGACGGCGGGCTTGTAAAAAGCCAAACAGCCGCCCCGGGTTGCAGCCCAGGACGGCTATTGGCTCACCACTTCACTTTAATAACCAGGATTCTGCTTGATGTTGGGGTCAATGTCGACATCGGACTGCGGAATGGGCAGCAGCTTCGACTTGCCCAGCACGAAGTTGCTGAAGTCGATATCGCGGGTCTTCAGGTCGTCGAGGCCGGCCTGATTGTCGAGCAGGCCCCAGCGGTTGATGTCGAACCAGCGCTGGCCTTCGCCGGCCAGCTCCTTGCCGCGCTCGGTGCGCATGGCCAGCCGCAGGCTGTTCTGGGAGTAAGCGGCCGGATCGAGCGGCGCCAGGCCCACGCGGGCCCGCACCTGGTTGACGAGCGGCACGGCATTGGCCGTCTGGCCCTGCTCGTTGAGCGCCTCGGCCTGCAACAGCAGCACGTCGGCGTAGCGGATCACCCGGAAGTTGATGCCCGACGTGAAGTTCTCCGGCGTGGTGCGGGTGCGGTCATTCAGGTACTTGCGCCAGTACTGCTGGCTGGGGTTGTAGTTCAGCTCGGCGAAGGTTTTGCCGTAGAAGCGGTCCGGATTCACGTTGCTGATGATCGAGATATCGCGGCGGGGGTCAATTTTGTGCTTGGTCGTGCTGCCGGGAGCCAGCGCCACCGTCGAGTCCTTGTAGGCATCGAGCAGCCAGCGCCGGGGCTGCACGTCGGAGAAGGTATAGATCGGCGGGCCGAAGAAGTTCGGGCGGTCGTAGGATTCGGCGGCGGAAGCATTATCCTGCCCCTGACCGACATCGAGCACCGCGGCCGAGTACTGCACTTCAAACAGCGACTCGCTGTTGTTCTCGTTGGCTTCGGTGAAATTGTCGAGGTAGTTGGGCACCAGCGCGTACTGGTTCGAGCTCATGATTTGGGTGAACAGCGCCGAGGCCTCGGCCCAGCGGTGCTGCTGCATGTACATTTTGGCCAGTAGGGCCTGGGCGGCGCCCTTGGTGACGCGGCCCTTGTCGGCCGCGCCGTAGCTCAGGGGCAGGTCGGGAATGGCAGCCGTCAGGTCGGCGATGACCTGGGCTTCGATCTGGGCCGAATTGGCCTGGGGCGCCCGGGTGGCGGCCATCGATTCGGTCACAATCAGCGGCACGTTGCCGAAGAAAGAGTCCAGGTCGAAGTACATCAGCGCGCGCACAAAGTGGGTTTCGGCCAGCAGACGGGCCTTGAGCGTGCCGTCCATCGTAATGGTCGGAATGTGGGCGAGCGCCTGGTTGGTGCGGAAAATCGTCCGGTAGTAGTCGTTCCAGGCGAAAGACGAGATGAAGAAGTTGTTATTCGTCTGAATAAAGCGCGTGAAGATGGCCAGCTCCACAAATGGGCTCTGGCTGTACGACTCATCGGAGCGGGCCGTGATGAACTGCCAGGAGTGGCCGTAGCAGGCGTACTGCTGAATCCCGGAATAGCAGGCGATAACGCCCTTGTTGGCGTCGTCGGACGTGAGCCAGAACTGCGAAGTGGAGGGACCGTTGGGATTGGTTTTATTCAGCAAATCCTTCTGGCAGCTGGTGCCCGTGAGCAGGCCGCCAATCAGAAGCAGGGAAATTTTAGAGAGTTTCATGTCGGGAAATGAAAAGACGGAGTGATTTCAGCGGGCCGCCGGGGTCGGCGGCCCGCGAAAAATTTAGAAGTTGACCTGCACGCCGCCCGTGAAGCTGCGCACGTTCGGATAGGCGCTGTTATCGACCCCGCGACTGAAATATCCGGTGCCCGTAATTTCCGGATCAAAGCCCGTGTACTTGGTGTAGGTCAGGATATTACGACCCGTGACGTACACCCGCACGCTACCCAGGCTCGGCATCCGGCTGGTCAGCGTCTTGGGGAAGGTGTAGCCAATCTGCACGTTTTTCACGCGCAGGTAAGAGCCGTCTTCCAGCCAGCGCGTGGTGTTGTACAGGGCGTTGGAAGCGGCGGCCAGGCCCAGATCGCCGGCCCCGCCGCCCTGCAGCAGGCGCGGCGTGGTGGTCGAATGGTTCTCGGGCGTCCAGGGCTGCACGTTGGCCTCGTAGTTGTTGGGGCCGTCGTAGCGCTCCAGCGCGTATTTGGCGCTGTTGTAGATGCTGTTGCCGGTCACGCCCTGCAGAAACACCGAAACGTCGAAGCCTTTGTAAGCCGCGCTCAGGTTCAGGCCGAACTGGAACTTGGGGTACGGGCTGCCCACGAACACGCGGTCTTTGCTGTCGATCACGCCGTCGCCGTTGGTGTCCTTGTAGCGAACATCGCCCGGCTGCGCGTAGGGCTGAATCAGCTTACCCGCGGCATTCTTGTAGTTATTCACTTCGTCTTTCGACTGAAAAATCCCATCGTAAGGAATCAGGAAGAAGGCGCCCACCGGCTGCCCGACGGTTGTGCTGGTCAGCCCCGCGCCATCGGGCAGCGCCTGGCCCGGATTGGGCAGCTGCGTCACTACATTCTTGAGCGTAGTCAGGTTAAAATCAGCCCCGTAGGTGAAAGCATTGCGCGTTTCGTGGTAACCCAGCGCCAGCTCAAGGCCCTGGTTGGTCAGGTTACCCGCGTTCTGGAACAAAGCCCCGCCGAAGTTGCCCAGGTACACGGGCAGCACCACCGGCGCCAGCGCCTTGCGGGTTTCGGAGATGTAATAATCGGCCGACACCGTCAGGCGATTGTTGAGGAAGCCCAGGTCCAGGCCCGCATCCTTGGTCCGCCGCTCTTCCCACTGAATATCGGGGCTGCTGAGCAGCGTTTGAATCGAGCCGTTGACGAATGCCTGATTATTACCCAGCACGTAGTTCACGTTCTGGTTAATCCCGGGCGTGGTCAGGTAGAAACCGCCGTTCAGGTTGTCGTTACCATTGCCGCCGTAGCTGGCCCGCAGCTTCAGGTTATTAATCTGGGGCAGGGCATTCTTGAAGAATTCTTCCTCGCTGATGCGGTAGCCCACGGAAACTGCGCTGAAATTACCGTAGCGGTTCTTCGGCGCAAAGCGCGAGGAGCCATCGCGGCGGTAGCTGCCCGACACGAGGTAGCGGTTCTTGTAATCATAAGTAGCCTGCCCGAAGTAAGACTCTTTGGTCACCTCGCCTTCCGAGCCGGAAACGACGCCCGCCTTCTGGCCGGCGCTGAGCTGGAAGTAATACTGGGGCACCATAGTAAAGCCCTGCGACTGCGCGCTGATATTGTGCTGCAGGTACCGTTGCTGGGAATAGCCGGCCACCGCGTTCACGTGGCTTTCCCCGAAGCTCTTGTGAAAGTTCAGGGTGTTTTCTGCCATCAGCGCCACGTCGTAGCCCACAAACTCGCTCAGTGAGGACGTAATGATGGGCGTGTTCTGCCGGATGGTCCCATTCTGCTGGGCATCGGCGTTGCTGTACGTGTGCCCGTCCAGCGACAGGTTCAGGCGGTAGCTCAGAAAATCGAGGATGGAGTATTCGCCGGTGATGTTGCCAGAAACGCGGTTGTCCGATTGGCGCCGGGTCAGCAGTGCCTGAGCGCCGACTGGGTTGGTAGCGAAGGTGTTCAGCGCCGTGGTGCCGTGGCCGAAGCCGCCGTCATTGGCCGCATCGTAGACGGGAATGGCCGGCAGCATGAGCAGCACGTCAATGAACGGGCCGCCGTTGAGCAGCGTCGAATTGAGGTGCGTCAGCTGCACATTCTCCTGAAACTTGAAGCGGCCCCGGGTCAGCCCCGAGTTGAGGCGCAGGCTGTAACGCTCAAAGTCCGGGCCTTTCACAATGCCCTGCTGATGGAAGTAGCCCCCGGAAACCAGGAAATTACTGGAGGATTTTTCCCCCGTCGTCCCGCCTGATAGGCTGACATTGTAATCTTCGACGCGACCGGTGCGAAAGAACTCCTTTTGCCAATCGGTGTCGATGGCGGGATTATACGCTCCGCCGGGCCCTTTCACGGCGCCGGCCAGGCTGTTCTGGCCGCTGTTGAGCGGGTCGAGGCCGGCGTTGGCATAGGCTTGCACGGCGCGGTCAGCCCACTCGCTGGCGTTGGTCAGCTTGTAAGGCTTGGAGATATTGTCAACCCCGGTATAAGCGTTGAAGCTGATGGTCGGCAGGCCGGCGCGGCCCCGCTTGGTGGTAATCTGCACCACGCCGTTGGCCCCGTTCGAACCATAAACGGCCGTCGACGAAGCGTCTTTCAGAACCGTAAGCGTGGCGATGTCGCTGGGATTCAAATCCCGGATGTTGTACGTCCACAGCCCGTCAATAACGTAAAGTGGACTGCTGGAGCTGGATCCGGCACTACCGAAGCCCCGGATGACGATCACCGGCGCATCGCCCGGGCCGCCCGAGCCCTGCACTTGAACGCCGGCTATCCGGCCCTGCAGGGCCTGGGTAGCGGTAGCAACCGGCGCCTTCGTGGCTTCTTTCACGTCCAGGCTGGTCACGGCGCTGCTCAGATTCTGGCGATCCTGGGCCAAGTAGCCCACTACCACCACTTCCGACAAGCCCTGAGAATCGACCACCAGCTTGGTATCGATGCTGGTGCGGCCGCCCACGGCCACCGACTGCGCGGCGTAGCCCACGAAGGAGAACACCAGCGTCGCGCTGGCTGGCGCCACAATGCTGTAGCGGCCGTCGGCATCGGTCTGGGTGGCGATGCCGGTACCCTTCACCAGTACCGTGACGCCGGGAATGCCGGCGCCGTTCTCGTCCGTGATGCGGCCCATGATGGGGGCATCGGCGGCGCGGGGCTGGCCCGATACGTTTGCGGGCACGATTGCGGCCTGGTCAATGGCCGGCAGCAATAACAACCCCCCGAGCAAGACCGGCACGACTAGCCGGTGCATTTTGGGTACTGACTTTTTCATAAAAAACAATTATTGAAGTTGGTATGAACAAACACAATCGATTGTGTAATGAAGCACGACAATTGACGATGTTACTAAACCAGAACACGAAGTCCAGCGGGTAGGTCGGGGGAAGTTGCTCGACGGCGGGAGGCCGAAAAGGCCTTTTGAAAGCTCTCAGGGCATTTTTAGAAGTTAAGAGTGTGATTCGGCTGACTGCGTCAGTTCAAATCTATGCGCTAGTGACTGGACAATGTTAGTATAATTCGTCGGAATTACCAATTATCGATTGTTTTTTTCTTGTTGAGTAACCTCATCAAAGCTAAAAACAGGTTGATCGCTGGAGAGACGCGACCCTTCGCGTCTCGCGTGCAACGAGCACCCGGACGGCCCGGACGCCGACAAAAAGAAAGGCCCGTCATGCGTTGCACAACGGGCCTTTCTCAATTAAAAACTCCACCTACCGCAGCACCGTCTCGCGGGCTGAAACC